>JBJTOV010000132.1:0-8206 GCA_046074745.1 Planctomycetota bacterium
ACCTCGGCAACGCGAGGCCTTGCTGCGACGCGGGCGCTCTCGTGCATGCACGGCGTGCGTGTCTGGCGCCGATGCGCGGCTTTCGCGCAACACCCCATGCGCCAAACCCCACGCGCAACCCCCTCGCATCCCCCTCGCATCTCCCTCGCCCAACCCACGCGTGCACCCCCCGAACCCCCCGCGTACGCTGCAGCCGTGGCCCCCGCCGTTCCTCCGCTTTCGCTGAAGCCCTCCGCCCGCGAGCGGTCGCTCGGCGTCGTGCGCGTCGGCAGCCTGGCCACCCTGCGCATCGCCCGCGAGTCGGACGGCACCGAGTTCATCGCCATGCTTAGCCGCTCGCGCGAGCATCTGGCCGCCTGGATGCCGCGCACCGCGCGCGGCACCGAGCCTGGCTTCGCCAACCGCTTCAAGCGCATGCTGCGGCCCGCGTGCGAATCGGGCGGCCGGCTCCGCGTTCTCGTGTGCGCGAGCGACGGTGGCCGCATCGTGGGCGTGGCCAGCCTCACGGGGATCAGCGAGTGGCCGAACCTCGACTGCCACGCCGGCTACTGGCTCGGCGCTGGCGAGACGGGCAAGGGCTTCATGCGCGATGCGGTCGCGTCGCTCCTCGACCATGCGTTCGAGGAACGCGGCCTGCACCGCGTGTCGGCGAACATCCTTCCCGCAAACCGAAGGTCGATCGCGCTGGTGAAGGCGCTCGGCTTCACGCGCGAAGGCGTCGCCCGCGGCCTCGTCGAGATCGACGGCGCGTGGCGCGACCACGAGGTCTGGTCGATGCTCTCCACGGAGTGGCGCGAAGGCTCGCTCGACCGCACCGCCGACCCGCAGACGCGCACGCGATCCCGCGCCCCCCGCACCCGCGCGTGATAACGCGGCGATGGACGCGCCCGCGGCCCGCGCAGCGCCCTCAAGCAGGCGTTTCGCCTTCATCCCCAAGCCCATTCGTCCGATGGAGTTGCCACAAGGCGCGGTTTGGCTTACCCTTCCCGCCTCGACGCGAGCCTTCTGCGTCGCAATCCAACGGGCCTGTAGCTCAATTGGGAGAGCGCTTCCATGGCATGGAAGAGGTCGTCGGTTCGAGCCCGATCAGGTCCACTTCGGCAGACGCCGCAAGTCGCGTGAAACATCACGGCTTGCGGCGTTTCGTTTGGAGCCGCCGACTCCATCGCCCTCCCGCGTACCGCCTTGCGGCAACGCGCCCCCGCCGCGACGATGCGCGGGCACACATCGAGGCCCTGCCTCGGGAGGTCCCGCCCATGCGCATCCGAACTCTCGCGGTCCTGCCCGCCGCGCTTCTCGCACTCGTGATGGCCGCGATGGCCGCGCCGCGCGGGCCCGTCGCGCCATCGGCGCCGCAGGACAGCGCGCAGACCGCAGGCCGCGTTCGCAGCAGCGCTTCGACCATGGTCATCGAGCTGAACGGCAAGACCCACGACCTGCTGTCGGCCGAAGGCGGCGTGATGGTCGGCAGCGTCCAGGTCGTGGGTGGCGTGAAGTCGGTCGGAAAGGCGGCGTGCCAGCCGCTGGTCGTCAAGGTCCCCGGACATGTCGCCCCGACGATGCTCGAGCTCCACGCGAAGGGCGAGTTCGTCAGTGGCGCGGTCGTGAACTTCGACGCGGAAGGCAAGCCCGTGCGGCGCCACGAGTTTTCGAACGCGCTGATCACCGAGATCTCCCTCGGCGCGCTCGACGCAAGTTCGAAGGACGCGCTTACGGCCACGGTGGTTCTCGAGCCTGCATCCTCGGTCGTGAGGTCGGGCAAGGATGCGACGGGCAAGCGGCCTGCGAAGGACGAGCAGCCGAAGAGCATGCTGCGCAGCAATTTCCGAATCACCATCGACGGGCAGACTTATCCGCGCACGGTCTCGCTTGGCGCGATCGAGTCCAAGTCGGCGCGCAAGGGAACCGCCATCGGAAAGGCCGGCACGGCAGTGGATTCTCCCAACCTGAAGATCGTGCTCTCCGCGCTCGAGCGCGATGCGCTCGAGGCGTGGTACCGCGAAACGGTGCTCGAAGGCCGTGGGTCGAACAAGCCACTGCGGGTCGAGATGCTCGATGGATCGATGAAGAATGTGCTGTTCGCGCTCGAGTCGCCTTCGGTCGGAATCCTCTCGCTGCGCGACATCGATCTGAACGCGCAGGCCGCGCGCATCGAGGTGGAGCTGTGTGTGAACGGCTGGAACCTGGTGCGCAAGGCGGGCTGAGCCGGCGCGTCACGATTCGATCTTCAGGAATCGCGCGTCACGGATCACGCGCCACACGCAGCCCGAAGCTGCTGTCCGCGTAGCCGGGCGTGACATCGCCGCGGTGCGAGGCGCGCGCGGAACCCGCATCGACATCCCACGAGCCGCCGCGGACGACCTTGAAGTCTCCGTCCTCGGCGCCCGCGGGGTCGCTGACGCCGAGCTCGCGGTCGGCGTAGGCGGTGCCGTCGTACCAGTCGCTGCACCATTCCCACAGGTTGCCGAGCATGTCGTGGAAGCCGAGCGCGTTCGCCTGCTTCTGGCCGACCTCGCGCGCGCGGGCCAGCGAATTGCCCGAGTGCCACGCGACGGCGTCGAGCGCGCCGTAGCACGGAGCGCGCACTCCCGCGCGCGCGGCGAACTCCCATTCGGCCTCGGTGGGTAGCCGCAGCCCGGTCTTTCGGCAGAAGCGCTCGCAGTCGTCCCACGACACGCTGTCGACAGGCAGCCTTACGACGGGCATGGCCGACGACTCGATATCGGGCACCTTCGCCTCGGCCTCCCGGCGCGTCATTCCCTGCTCCATCAGGCGCGCGATCTCGCGGTCTCGGTCGCGCGGCGCATGCGTGAAGCGGCTCGGATCCGAGCCCATCGCGCGCGACCACTCGCCCTGCATCACCTCGTGGCGGCCGAGGTAGAAGGGCCGCGTCAGCGTCACCTCGTGCGCGGGCAGCTCGCTGGCGAACGCCTGGCCGTCGCCCGGGCTCTTGCCCATCACGAAACGACCCGCAGGAACAAGCAGCATCTCGATTCCGCTGGCGCGGTCGCGCACGCGCCATGGCAGGCCGCTCGACGCGATGCGCGCGCGCAGCTCGGGATCGGTGACGACCGCCGGATCGGGCGTGCGTTCAAGGACATCCGCCCACACGGCGACATTGGCTGGAGCGGCGGGAGTCCGAGGGCTGGACGCGTCCATGCCTCCACTTGCGCCTCCACTTGCGCCTCCACTTGCGACATCGCCCGCCCGCGGCGAACTCGTGCACGCGGGAAGCGGCATGCCGAGCATGGCAAGAGCGATGAAGCTGGTTCGAGCGGCCGAGCGCATGACGCGATGGTAGCGAGACGCCGCAGGCGCGCGCCTATTCGCACCGCCGCACGGACCGGCTGGCGATAGGCGGTCGCGGCGATCCTGGAAATGAACGCCGCGGGCGCGATGGCCCGCGGCGTTCGGTTGCTCGTGGCGCTCATGCTCTCGGCGCTGCGCGGATCAGAGCTCGCACTCGCCCCACGCGGCGAGCAGGATCGAAAGGTCCGCGGCTCCCACGGTGAAGTCGCCGTTCAGGTGCGGCGCTGGCGAAGGCGCCCCAGTCGGCGAGCAGGATCGAGAGGTCGCTCGCGCCGACATTGCCGTCGGCGTCGATGTCGGCGGTGCACAGCCATCCCTGGCACGGCTGGTTGGTGGAGCCCGGGGTGTCCTGCACGCCCGGCCGGAAATCGGCGCCGCCCTGCTTCCACTCGCCCGTGTCAAGGCAGCGGTATGCGTGGCAGACGAAGAGGAGCGGGTTCGGCCCGAGCTGGGCCGGCGCGTAGGTCCACTCGCTGTCGATGCCGGGCGCGCCGCTTGCGATCGAGACGCCGTCGACGACTTCGCTCCACGGCATGATGTCGAGCGTGCCGTCGTCGTCGAGATCGAGATCGTCGCCCTCGGCGCACTTCGCGCCGCGCACGAGGAGCACCGTGAGGTTGTCGGCGTCCTCGAGGTTCAGCGCAGCCGTCACATCGGGCAGCGCGAGCAGCATTCCCGAAGAGTGGACGAGCAGCGCGTGGTCATCGGGAACGATGTGGCCGTCGAGATGCACGACCGACTCGACGACGCCGCTGTTTCCGAACTCGAGCACGGGCTCGTCGCCTGCGTCGCCGAGCACGACGATCGCCAGGCCGTCGAGCGCGTCGCCCCCGGGCCCGGAGATCTCGACATACTCGATGTCGAGCATCGGCGGCAGGCTGTCGACGCGCACCTCGGTGATCTGCGGCGGAATCACCAGCGCCGCGAGCGGCAGCGCGTGGTTCCAGCCGTTCGTTCGCGCACTCCGCGCTCCTTCGTGCCGCGGCTTCGCATCCATGCGTGCCGCACTGCGCGCTGCGCTGTCGCAGCGTCTGGTCGTTGTCGTCATGACGACGCCCTTTCCTGTTTCTTGCGGATGCGCGGCCCACCACGGACCGCGCGAGGGCGACGAACCCAGCCCGCGGGGAAAACCGATGCGCCGTGCACGCCTCTCGCCGCAGCGCGCCTCCGTGAAGAAAGTCGCTCGGCATAGACCGCACGGCCTGCATGCGGTCCTCTCCCCGTTTCTCGGCGGATCGCGCGGATGCTGCGCGACCGCGGCGCCGACGCGCGCAGTTGCTGCCTTTGCGCCGAAATCCGAAGGTCCGCGTCAAGCGCGTGCGGCCGCTACGCTCCGCGCATGCACGGCACGCTCGTCGACATCCTGGTGCTGCTCGCGGCCGCGCTCGCGCTCGGCATGCTGGCCGAGCGGTTGCGGCAGAGCGCGATCCTCGGATACCTCGTCGCGGGAACGCTCGTCGGCCCGAATGTGCTCGGATGGGTCGCGCCGGGCGAACGCATCGACCTGCTCGCCGAGCTCGGCGCGTCGCTCCTTCTCTTCACGATCGGAACCGAGTTCAGCCTGGCGCGGCTCCGGCAGATGGGCGGGCGCAGCTTCGCGGCGGGCGTGGCGCAGATCGCGGTGACGGGGCTCGTCGCAGCGGCAGCCGCGGGGTTCGGCGGGCTTCCCATCTCGACGGCGCTCGCGCTCGGCGCGGTGGTCGCGCTGTCGAGCACGGCCGTGGTGGCGCGCCTGCTCGTCGAGAGCCACGCGCTCGACAGCGCGCATGGGCGGCAATCGATGGGAATCCTGCTCGTCCAGGACATCGCCGTCGTGCCGATCGTGCTCGCGCTCTCGCTCGGAACATCGGGCGGCGACACGCAGGCGCTGCTCGGGGCGGCAGGTCGCGCGGCGGTGTATGCGGGCCTGCTGGTCGCGTCGTTCGTGGTGTTCGTGCGCTTCGTGGTGCCTTACGGACTCGGCGCGCGTGCGATGGCGCGCAACCGCGACCTGCCGATCGTGTTCGCGGTGGTGTGCGCGCTCGGCAGCGCGTTCGGCGCCGAGATGGCGGGGCTGCCGCCTGCGCTTGGCGCGTTCGTCGCGGGCGTGCTCCTCGGCGGCTCGCCGTTCGCGGCGCAGATCCGCGCCGATGTGGCGCCGCTCCACACGCTGCTTCTCACGGTGTTCTTCGCCGCGATCGGGCTGATGGGCGATCCTGCGTGGGCGGTGCGCAACGCGCCGCTCGTCCTCGGCACGCTCGCCGCGGTGGTTCTCGGAAAGGCGGTGCTCGCGGCGCTCTCGATGCGCGCGCTCTCGATCGCGGGCGGCACCGCGCTGGCGGCGGGCGCCTGCATCGCGCAGGTCGGAGAGTTCAGCTTCGTGATCGCCGAGACCGCGCGTGCGGGCGGCTACTTCGACGGCGACCTGTTCAGGCTGGTCGTCACGGTGACCGTGGCGAGCCTTGCGCTGGCGCCGCTGATGGACGCGGCGGCGGGCAAGATCGCGGCGCGCGCGCCGCAGCGCGCAGGCGAGGGCGCACACCGCGATGCGCCGCGCGGGAACGGCGTGCTTCTCGTCGGATTCGGCCCCGCGGGCCGCGCCGCGTTCGAGGCGCTTCCCGAGGGCCTTCGCGCCGACATGGTCGTGATCGAGGCGAGTGCGCGGCTGCGCGCCGAGGCCGAGGCGGCCGGCGCGCGCGCCGAATCGGGCGACGCACGGCGGCGCGATGTGCTCGAGCATGCGGGCATCGGCAGCGCGCGCGTCCTGGTCGTCGCCGTGTCCGACCCCGCGGCGTCGGCGCAGATCACTTCGATCGCGCGCGCGCTCGCGCCCGGCCTGCGGATCGTGACGCGCGCCCGATATCACGCGGTGCACGACGACATCGCCCGCGCGGGAGCCTCGCGCGTGGTCGACGAGGAGGCGCTGGTTGGGCGCAGGCTCGCCGAGGAGGCGGCGGACGGGCTGGCCAACGCTCAAGAGTTGCGCGCAACCTGAAGAGTGATCGCCCCTTGCCCCATCGGCGCAAGCCGTTCCGCCGCGCCTGATGCAGGGATTCGATGCGTTCCCGACCTGACGCCAATGCCGGCACCAACCTTCAGGATGGCGAACCGCATCGCGTGCCGCGGGGCACTACACTTGTCGAAAGGCGCTTCGTCTGCGCCGTTTCCGTGGGATCGCATCATGAGAGCGAGAGAGCCGCAGCGTGGCTTCACGCTGATCGAGATTCTGGTGGTGGTGGTCCTGCTCGGCATTCTTGCCGCGTTCGTGATGCCATTGATCGGCGAATCGCGGCGTGACGCCGCGCGCAGCGCCGTGCGCATGCAGCTCGCCATCGTTCGCGAGCAACTCGACATGTACGCCATCCGTCACAACGGCGACCTTCCCCCGCGTGGGACCGAGGGTCCCTCGGACCTCTCCGTCTTCTGGAAGGTGCTCGGCAGCGATCCGAAGGACAGCGACGCGCGGAGGCGGGCATTCGACCGCACTCCCGAACTGCCCGACGGATTCGCCTGGATCTGGAACGGACTGACCCTGCGGGTCGGCTACTCCGGTGCCGACGAGCGGCTGGTCGGCGAGGCGCCAGGCTGGTGACGCGCCCTCGGGCGGCGCTGTGCGTGCCGCCATCGCCCGGTACGACGGCAAACAGGCCCGCTGGCCTCAGTTGCCCTGCATGGAGAGCGCGATGTCGTCGGTGTCGAGCCAGCCGTCGCCGTTCAGGTCGGCGCGGATGAGTTCGCCAAGCCCGCGGCGGCGGAGCTCGCGAACCGACACGCGATCGCGCGGCATGCCGTCGACGAAGCCGCCGCAGCTTTCGCCAGAGGAAAGGAACCCGAGGCCGATGAACGCGAAGTCGCCGGTGTTGACCGCGATGTCGGCGTTGAAGTTCGACACCCCCGAGCGCGTGGGGTCGAGGCCGATGTCGCCGATGAACAGACCGAAGTCGAGCACATCGATGAAATCGTCGTCGTTCGAGTCGCCCTGCACGAGCGTGGCGTCGATCGTCCAGCGCACGCCATCGACCGATGCCGCCGCCGCGCGCGTGAGCGAGTGCACGCCGTCCTTGACCAGGATGCACGGGTACGCCGCCGACACGGGCACCTGCACGCCTGCCATCGCCGCCGACTCGCGCGCGAACGGAACCTGAAGCGTCTGCACCGACGAGCCTGCGCGCACGCGGATCGATCGCGTCGAGTCACCTGAAACGACGCCCGCAAGCGTGACATCGATGTCGGCCAGCTGATGCGCGGCCACCGTGACGGTGCGCACCGCCGAAACGGCGTTGCCCGCTGCATCGGCCGCGCTGAAGGCGAGCGTGCTCTGGCCCACGGGGAAATAGCCGTGCGAGGGCCACGCCGACGCCGTCGAGCCATCGGGGTACAGGATCGAGAGCGCCACTGCGGGCGCGGCCGAGCAGTCGTCGCTTGCGCTGACCGTGAGTGCGGCCACGAACGCGCCGAGCGTGGTTCCCGCATCGGCCGCGCACGCCACCGCGGCGGGCACGCCCGCAAGGACAGGCGAAACCGAATCGATCGCGACCGCTCCGAGCGCGGACACCGCGGGCCGCATGGCCACGGTGGTCGCCGTCGGCATCGTGGTCGTGGCTCCACCAACGGTTCCGAAGCCGACGAGCCCGGACGCCGCGCAGTCGCTTGCACCCGCGAGCACCGTGAAGTCGAGGTCGGCCACTGCGCACGCCGAGGCGTTGCCGGCGGCCTGCGCCGCGACCGACACCGCGAAGCGCAGCGTGCCCGCGGCGTTGTCCGCCGTTTCTGCGGTCTCGAGCGTGTACGGCGAGCCGGCCACGGTCGAACCCGCGGCGAACGAGAGCCGCGCGGCGTCGAACACGATGCGGAGATCGGCCCCGCGCAGCGCGAAGCCTGCGGCGCCCATCGACACGCGCACGCGCATCGTGTCGCC
>JBJTOV010000133.1:0-6391 GCA_046074745.1 Planctomycetota bacterium
CGTTCGGGCCGGTCAGGCTCCACTGCAGCGCGTCCTCCTTGGTCACCGCGCCGACGCCGTCGAGACGGTCGACGAAGATGCGGTTCCGGTTGCACAGCGTCTCGAGGTCCGTCACCGCCTTCGGCAGGCGCACGTCGATCAGGTCGCGCACCATGCGGCGGAAGACCTGGTCGTCGGGGATGTCGCGCCACGCGCCGCCCACGCGCGTCCAGTCGGGGTGGAAGCGCTGTCCCGAGATGTACTCGATGATGTCGTAGATGAACTCGCGCTCGTTGAAGCCGTAGAGGAAGCCCGTGAACGCGCCGAGGTCGAGCGCGGCGGCGCCCACGCACAGCAGGTGGTTCTGGATGCGGCCGAGCTCGCACATGATGGTGCGCGCGACCTTGGCGCGCGGAGTGAGCTCGACGCCGAACAGCTTCTCGACCGCGTGGTGCCACGCGATGTCGTTCACGATCGGCGAGATGTAGTCCATCCGGCTGATCGTGCAGACATACTGGTTGTAGTCGTGGTGCTCGCCGAGCTTCTCGAAGCCCGAGTGCAGGTAGCCGATGTGCGGCGTGCAGCGGGCGATGCGCTCGCCGTCGAGCTCGAGCACCAGGCGCAGCGTGGTGTGCGTGGCCGGGTGCTGCGGACCGAAGTTCAGGACCCAGCGGTCGGGCGCCTGGAAGTGGTCCTTGAGGTAGTCGGTGTCCTCGACATCGAGGCCGAAGCCCTCGCCGGGGGTCAGGGTGTACGGCATAGGTCGCGGAGTATAAGACCTCGGGGCGGCGTCGGCGCCCCTCGAAAGCCGCTGCGGGCGCAGCGCGGGCCTCAGAACGCTCCGTCGCGGACGCAGGGGTTGGTGGCGCGCTCCTCGCCGACCGTGGTCTCGGGCCCGTGGCCCGAAAGCACCCGCGTGTCGTCGGGCAGCTGCATCAGGTCGGCGAGCGTGCGCCGCATGAGCGCCGGGTCGCTGGTGGGGAAATCGATGCGGCCCATGCTGCCCGCGAACAGGGTGTCGCCGACGATCGCGACCTTGGCCTCGGGGCACCACAGGGTGATGCCGCCGGGCGAGTGGCCGGGGGTGTGGAGGATGCGGAAGTAGAACGATCCGAGCTCGAGCATCTGCCCCCCCGCCACATAGGCGTCGGGCGGCGGCGCGCTGACCGCGGGCGGGATGAAGGCCGAGAGGTTGAGATTCGGGTCCTCGTTGAAGCCCGCTTCGGCGGCGTGGCAGAGCGTGTTCACGGGCCCGAGGCGCAGGCGCATGCGGGCGAGGCCCGCGATATGGTCGCAGTGGCAGTGGGTCAGGATGCACAGCGACGGCTTCAGGCCGCTTGACTCGACGAAGTCGAGCATGGACTCGGGCGCGTACGAGCAGTCGACCAGCCAGCAGGTGCGGCTCGGGTCGGCGTCGTCCCAGACGACATAGCAGTTGGTGGCGAAGTCGCCGAGGACGAACGCCTTGATCGCGAGGGCCATGGTCGGAGCGTACCCCGTCCGCGGCGCGCGCGGTTTCGGTACGCTTCCGACATGCGACCACGGATGGCATGCGCACAGGTTGCCGCGCTCGCGGGTCTCGCGGCGCTCTCGGGCTGCGACACGATCTCGTCGGACTTCTCGCAGTTCACCGAGAGCTTCTCGCCACCCTCGCCGCAGCAGGCCGCGCAGTGGGCCGCCGACCCGAACGACGCCGAGAACGCGCGCCGCGGAACGGTGCTTCTGGCGAACGCGCCGTGGGGTGGCTCCGACGCGTACCTGCGCCTCTACCGCCTCTACGCCGAGGACGCGACCGACCCGCTGGTGCGTGCCGCCGCCGTGCAGGCGCTCGGTCGGCACGGCGAGCCCGAGGACGCGGTGCGCGTTGCCAAGAATCTGTCGAGCGCCTTCCGCCAGGTGCGGCTTGCGAGCGCGAAGGCGCTGCAGCGGCTGCACGACCCCGCGGTCGCCGACGCGATCTGGACGCGGCTCGTGGATCCGACCGAGGACCCCGATGTGCGCACCGAACTGGCGATCGCGCTCGGTCAGTACCCGACGCCCGCGGTGTTCAACGCGCTGGTGGCCGCGCTGTCGCAGCGCGATCTCGCGGTGAATGTGGCCGCGGTCGACGCGCTGCGCACCATGACGGGCCAGACGCTCGGCTTTCAGGAAGACGCGTGGCTTGCGTACTTCGTGTCGACCACCGAGCCGTTCGCGGCAGCGACCTCGGGTGAGCGCGTCTACCTGTACCCCGTCTTCTCGCGGCAGCTCGACACCTGGGACTACCTCGCGTTCTGGGATTCCGTGGTGCGCGAGTCGCCCGATGTGCCGATCGGCCTGAAGGTCGCGGGAATCCGCCGCACCAGCGAGCCGCGCCCCGCCGAGATCGCGCCGATCGAGGTTCCCGAACGGGAGCCCGCGGCCGACGGGAGCGGAGCGACGAAGTGAGGCGCGCGCGATGACCGCCCCGATGCAGGCGCTCTGCGTGGCCGATGGCGCCGCGGCGGTGGCTTCGGTGCCGCGCCCGACGCGCGGCGCCGATGAGGCGTTGGTCCGCGTCACCCACGCGCTGCTCACCCCGCTCGAGCGCGAGGTGGCGCGCGGGCTCGGCGCGCAGGGTGCACGGCGCATCGCGGGCACATCGTGCGTGGGCGTGGTCGAGGAGGCGCACGTGGGCGCGGCGGTTTCGCGAGGCGCCCGCGTGGCGGTGCACCCCGTGCTTTCCTGCGGAGCGTGCGAGCGCTGCCGCGGCGGGATGTCGCTGCACTGCACCGCGCGCACCATCGTGGGCATCGACGCTGCGGGCGGCGGGTGCGCCGAGTGGATCGCCGTGCGAGCCTCGGCCTGCGTGGCGCTGCCCGCGGCGATCTCCGACGAGGCGGCCGTGTTCGCGGGGCACCTCGCGCGCGCGATCGAAGCGGTGCGCCGCGGCGGCGTCGACCGCCGCACCTACGCAAGCGTGCTCGGCGACGACCTCCTGGCCGTGCTCACGGTGCTGGTCGCCTGCGAGGAGAATCCGCTGGCGCGGCTGGTCGCCACCCGCGAGGAAACCCTGCGGATCGCCGAGCAGTTCGGCATCCGCCACCGCGCGCTCGCCGAAACGGGCCGCCGCGGAGACCAGGAACTCGTGATCGACACCACAGGCTCGGCAGAATCGATCGCGGCGGCGACGCGCATGGCGCAGCCGCGCGGACATGTCGTGGTCGCGGGCCTCTCGGCGCGCGCGCCCGTCGCGGTCGACCTGTCGCGGCTCGCGCTCGACGAGATCGAGGTCCACGGCTCGGGCTTTGGCCCGCTGCAAGGGGCGCTCGACCGCCTCGCGCGACGCGCCATCGACCCCGCCCCGCTCGTCTCGCGCCGCATCGCGCTGCCCGACGCCGCGCGCTCCATCGCCGCGACGGGCGAACAGGGCTACTTCGCGACGCTCGTCCAGATCGGTCGGCCATGACGCGTCCGGACGGCGAAGGCGAACGGAGCCGCGACCGCGGCACCCTCGAGGAACGCGTGCTGCGCGAGTCGGCGGTGTCGCCCGAGGACCTGCCGTCGGTCGCCTCCGCGGCGATCGAGCAAGAGGCGATTCCTGACGCCGAGGCCGCGATGAAGGACGGCGTCGGCTCGGCCGACGGCCGCATCCGCGCCGGACGCCTGGCGGGCAAGTCGATGTCGGAGGCGATCTGGATCCTGGCCTGGCCCGTGCTGCTCCAGCAGACGATGGCGGCGGGCGTGGGCTTCGTCGACAAGCTGCTTGCGGGCAACCTGCCCGCCGACATCGCGCGCCCCGCGATGGACGGCGTCGGCATCGGCAGTTTCGTCGGCTGGTTCATCGGCATCGCGATGACGGGCCTCGGCGTGGGCGGGCAGGCGATCATCGCGCGCGCGATGGGCTCGGGCGACCTGCGCGACAGCCAGCGCGCGCTCGGGCAGTCGATGCTGCTTTCGGTGGCGTGGGGCGTGCTGGTGGCGGTGCTGATGATCGCGCTCGCCGAGCCGCTGGCGCGGTTCTCGAACCTCACGCCCGAGGCGACCGCCGCATGCGTCACCTATGTGCGCACGCTCGCGCTCGGCATTCCCTTCTGCGGAATCATGATGGTGGGCGGCATGTGCCTGCACGGGGCGGGCGAGGCGCACAAGCCCTTCCAGATCGCGGTGTGGGTGAATGTGGTGAATGTGGTCGCGTCGTGGCTTCTCTCGGGCGTCGCGATTCGCGCGTGGGGCGCGACGCTGCCCAATCCGTCGCCGCTCGACGCGGCCGAGTGGGGCGTGTTCGGCATCGCGGCGGGCAGCTCGATCTCGTATGTCGTGGGCGCGTGGCTGACCTGGCGTGTCCTGCGCCGCGGCGTGAAGGACCTGCGGCTCGAGCGCGCCGAACTGCGCGTCCACCGCGACATGTCGTGGCGCATCGTGCGCGTCGGCGTGCCGAGCTTCTTCGAGGGGCTCGCCATGTGGTTCGTGAACCTGCTCGTCCTTGGGTTCATCGGGCAGGCCGCCGAGCGCGGCATCGGAACCAGCGCGAAGGACGGCCTGGTGGGCGCGCACATCATCACGGTGCAGTGGGAGGCGTTCTCGTTCCTTCCCGGCTTCGCGATGGGCACCGCCGCGGGCGCGCTCGCGGGGCAGTATCTCGGCGCAGGCGGCCCGCACCTCGCGCGCAAGGCCATCTGGCAGTGCACGCTGATCGGCATGGCCATCATGGGCTCGATGGGGCTCGTGTTCATCCTGTTCGGGCGGCAGCTCACCAAGATCATCTCCGACGATCCGCTCCATCTCGAGCTCGTGCCGAAGCTGCTGGTGGCCGCGGGCTCGATCCAGGTGTTCTTCGCGCTCGCGATGGTGGTGCGCAACGGCCTGCGCGGCGTGGGCGACGCGAAGTGGATCCTCGGGATCACCGTGTTCGGCTGCTACGCGATCCGCCTGCCGCTGGCGTGGTTCCTGGGCATCCACCTCGGATACGGGCTGGTCGGCATCTGGTGGGGGCTGATGCTCGAGCTTGCGGTGCGCGGGCTGATGTTCCTCGCGCGGTTCCAGTTCGGCGGGTGGGAGAAACTCAAGTTCTGAGCGCGCCGCGGCGCGTGACCGCCTCGCGGCGGCGCGTCAGAAGAGCGAGCCGACCACGATCAGCACGAACCACCACGCGCCCAGCGCGGCGAGCGCGCCCACGATCGCGGTGAACACCGCTCCGACCGCGCGCCCCTCGGGCGCCAGGATCGCCATGCCGCGGCATCCCTGCACGATCCACAGCAGCCGCGAGAGGAATCCGCCGCAGAACGGCACCACGAGCAGGAGCTGCGTTCCCGACGCGTAGCTGAACGCGGCGACACCGCGATGGAACGGCACGCCCGAGAGCGTGGCGCAGCCCGCGGCCGCGGCCACGAAGGCGATGTTGAACAGCGGAAGCAGCATCAGCCCGACCAGCCAGAACGCCGCGGTGTCGATCGTGGCGGGCGTGGGAGTGAAGAAGCGCAACCCGACGCCCCCGAAGCCTGCGCCGATCGCCATCATGATCGCGGTGTAGGCGATTCCGGGCACCGCGGTCACCCATGAGTTGAGGATCAGGAACCCAAGCGCCCTGCGCGTCCGCGAGTCGGGCGACGGCGCGATGGCGATCTCGGCGCCTCTCAGGCCGAGCCGCGCGGTCTTCCACCAGCGCGACAGCCAGCCGCCCTGCCCTTCCCACGGAACGAGCGTGGTCTGCATCGCCTCGTCGTCGCCCACGCCGTAGGGCTTGAGCACGCAGCGGTCCATGTCGAGGGCCAGGCCGCACCCGACGCAGGAGAACCGCTCGGGCTCGAGATGCCCCGCGGGCGAGGTGCCGTAGTAGGCGAGCCCGCAGCCCGGGCAGCAGAACTGCACCTTGCCGCGGCGAAACGCGAAGTCGGCCACGCGGTAGCCCGCGCCGCACTCGGTGCACACGCGCGGCGCGCCCTCGGCGGGCGCGGGCTGGTTGAACAGGAGATGCTCGCAGTTCTTGCAGCGCATCGCGAACTCGCGGAAGAGGCCCTCGGCGCGGGCCGTGGATCAGTTCCGGGGTGATCCGTGCGTGCGGCTCAGTCCTCGGGAGCCTCGCGCTCGACGCGGCGGCGGAACTCGCCCACGAGTCGCCGCGTGACCGGTCCGACCTTGCCTTCGCCGATCTCCTGTCCGTCGATCGAGCTCACGCCGATCACCTCGGCCGCGGTGCCTGTCAGGAACACCTCGTCGGCCGTGAACAGGTCGTCGAGCCGCATGGCGCGCTCCTCGACCGCAAGGCCGCACGCGGGCGCGAGCTCGTTCATCACGAAGAGGCGCGTGACGCCGTTCAGGATGCCCGCCGACACGGGCGGCGTGACCAGCCTGTCGTCGCGGATGCAGAAGATGTTGTCGCCCGTGCACTCGGCGACCTCGCCATCGGTGTTGAGCATGATCGCCTCGTGCACGCCCGCCTCGACCGCCTCGA
>JBJTOV010000134.1:0-3277 GCA_046074745.1 Planctomycetota bacterium
CGAACTCGCCGCTCGAGCCGCGAGGACTCCGACCCAACCGATACGATCTGGCAGTTGCCCGCCACAGCGATCTCGGTCAACGGTGCACTCCTGGCCACGTCTCCACGAAGCGCGGCTGCATCGGCTGCTTGGTGCAATCGATGTGCACCATGAAAAACCCACCGCGGTTCCGACAGACGTTCGGCCACATCACCTCGCGGTCGGTCGCCGGAATGGGCAGCTTCTCGACGTCCTCCACGCGATGCCACTCGAGCCGTCCCTCGTCGAACTCGGAATGCGGGATCTCGTCGGGGCGGATCGGGCGCGTGGCCTCGAACAGGAAGATCAGCCAGTGCTCCTCGCCCTGGTACGCGCGCTCCGACACGATCGAGATCATGCGGATCTCGTCGGGGCGCAGCGCGACATGCGCTTCCTCGCGGATCTCGCGCAGGGCGCAGTCGTGCGGACCCTCGCCGTCGGCCACCTCGAGCTTCCCGCCGATCGGCGAGTACATGTCGCGGTTCGGCGGCTTGCGGCGATGGAGGAGCAGCAGCCTGCCGTCGGTGTCGTACAGGTAGCAGAGCACCGCGATCTTGTAGGGAAGCGAACGGATGTCGTGCATGGGGTTGCGCCTTGCGCGCGCGGCTCAGCCGCCCGCGCCGATCGTGTCGAGCTTGGCCATGCCGAATCCCGCGAGCATCTCGCCGATGCGGGCGTTCGCCTCGCGCGAAGCCTCGGCCAGCGGCAGGCGCACAGCGCCCGAGTCGCGGCCGAGGATGCGCATCGCCGCCTTCAGCGGCACGGGGTTCACATCGAGCGTGAGCAGGCCCTTCGCCAGCGGGAAGAGCTCGCGGTGAATCGCCTGCGCCTCGGTGAACCTGCCGCCGAGGAACGCGTCGCACAGCGCCTGCACGCGCGCGGGCAGCAGGTTCGACAGCACGCTGACCACTCCCGCGCTGCCGCAGGCCGCGAAGGGCAGCGTGAGCGAGTCGTCGCCGGAAAGGATCGTGATGCCGCATCGCTGGCGGATCTCGCTCGCCGAGTCCATCGAACCCGTCGCCTCCTTGATGGCCACGATGTTCGGGTGTCGGGCAAGGCGCGCCACCGTGTCGGGGTTGATCGCCACGCCGCAGCGGCCGGGAATGTTGTAGAGGACGACGGGAAGATCGCAGCAGTCGGCCACCGTCATGAAGTGGCGGTACAGGCCTTCCTGCGACGGCTTGTTGTAGTACGGGCTCACCTGAAGGCCTGCGTCGGCGCCGAGCGCATGCGCGAGCCTCTGCAGCTCGACCGCGCTGCGCGTGCAGTTCGAGCCCGCGCCCGCGATCACCTGCAGTCCGCGCGCGTGGCCAAGGGCCACCGCGCTCTCGACGACGAGCCGATGCTCGTCTTCCTCAAGCGTGGGCGCCTCGCCCGTGGTGCCGCACGGCACGATGCCGCGCACGCCGCCATCGGCCTGGAATGCGATCTGCTCGGCGAGGCGAGCTTCGTCGACGGCGATGCCATCGGCGGTGAAGGGCGTGACGATGGCCGTGTAGCAGCCGCGCAGGTCGATCATGGGCGCAAGTGTAACGGTGTCTCGACGCGATGCGCTTGGAACGGCGCAGTCGCTCGCCGCCCGCCGAACTGCGCTGCGCGGGCGCCCACCTGCCGCAGCATCTGGCGGGAAGCCCCGCAGGACTCGCTGGCCGAGAGCAGCGCTCCAGCATCCGTGACAAAGGTTGAGATCGAGGTCGAGATCGAGGTCGAGATCGAGGTCGAGATCGAGGTCGAGATCGAGGTCGAGGTCGAGGTCGAGGTCGAGGTCGAGGGCGAGGTCGAGGTCGAGGTCGAGGTCGAGATTGAGGTCGAGATCCAGGTCGCGGCGGCCTCCCCGATGCCGCTCGCCCTCAGCCCCCCGCCATCGCGCGCTTCATGTCCGACACGGCCGCGCGCAGCCCCGCGAACACCGCGCGCGACACGATCGCATGGCCGATGTGCAGTTCGTCGATCCCGGGAATGGCCGCCACCGCGGCCACATTCCCGTAGTTCAACGCGTGGCCGGCGTTCGCCCTCAGGCCATGCGCGAGCGCCGCCTCCACCGCGCGACGCACCTTCGCAAGTTCCGCCTCGGTCGCAGGATGCGCCGCACCGTGGTCGTGGTGGGCGTGCGCGTACGGACCCGTGTGGATCTCGCAGTAGTCGAACCCCGCGCGCGCCGCCGCCGCGATCTGCGCCTCGTCGGCGTCGATGAACGCGCTCACCGGAATGCCGCCCGCCTTCAGTCGCGCCACCGCCGCCGCGATCCTGTCCGCCTGCCCCGCCACATCGAGCCCGCCCTCGGTGGTGACCTCGAGCCGCCGCTCGGGCACGAACATCGCAAGGTGGGGCCGCAGCGCGAGCGCGATGCCGACCATCTCGTCGGTGGCCGCCATCTCGAGGTTGAAGCGGGTCCGCACCACCGCGCGGATGCGCGGCAGGTCGGCGTCCTGGATATGGCGGCGGTCCTCGCGCAGGTGCACGGTGATGCCGTCGGCCCCGCCCGCCTCGGCCTCGATGGCCGCGGTCACGGGGTCGGGCTCGTAGGTCTTCCGCGCCTGGCGCACGGTGGCCACATGGTCGATGTTGACGCAGAGCTTGGGCATGTTCGGGGTGCGCGGCGGGCCGTGGCCGCGAACGATCAGCATATCCGCCACAGGTATACTCCGCGTCCCGTGCATACCTTCAACGACCGGCTGGCGAACCTCCGCACCGACATCAACGGCCAGGGCGACCGCGTGCTGGCGCTCGCCCTGCGCGCCGTCGAGAGCTACTTCGACGGCGATCGCGAGAAGGCCCGCGCGGTGATCGCGGGCGACGAGGACATCGACCGCGTCGATGTCGAGATCGAGCGCGCCTCGATCCCGCTGCTCGGGATGGGCATCACCGACGAGAAGTCGATCCGCTCGGTGCTGACGATCGTGAAGGTGAACAACGAGCTCGAGCGCATCGCCGACTGTGCGGTCGACATCGCCGAGGCCGTCAACTCCGAGGTTTCGCTGCCTGCGCGCATCCCGCCCGTCTTCCGAGTGATGGCCAACTCGGTGATCGGCATGCTGCGCGACGCGAACCGCGCGCTGGCTGCGGGCAACACCCACCTCGCCCAGCAGGTGCTCCTGTTCGACGACACCGTCGCGCGCTTCAAGCTCGAGCTCATGCGCACCGCGCAGGAGCAGGTCGCCTCGGGCATGCTGCCCGTCGACTACGCGTTCCGCCTGCTCACCATCACCAAGTCGATCGAGCGCATCGCCGACCACTGCACCAACATCTGCGAGCAGGT
>JBJTOV010000135.1:0-4697 GCA_046074745.1 Planctomycetota bacterium
GCGAACCAACCTCGGATTCAGGTACCCCCTGCCACGCCGCACGGCCCGGGGCGGCAAGGCGGGAGGCGGCGCGATCGCCGGATCGGAACTCGGGTTCGTCATGGCGGGATGCTACTGCGCAAGGCCCGAGAAGAAGGTCTGACCCTCGTTATCGGAAGTGGATGCGTCTTGACATGGGGGATGGTTTGGCTACCTTGTGGGGCTCCCCAAAGGGCACTGCCGCCCAAGGGACACGAGGACGCCATGACCCCAGCATTCCGCCAGTCTCCAGGTCGTACCCGCCGCCGTCGTTCGCACCACGCGATCAAGGCCGTGCACACCGTCCTCTGCCCGAACTGCGGCACCGCGAAGCGTCCGCACACCGCCTGCACGGGCTGTGGTTACGTGCGTCCCGGCCTGCAGGTGAAGACCTCCCGCGCGGGCCAGTGATCCATGCGACTCGGCGTGGACGTCATGGGCGGCGACAACGCCCCTGACGAAATCCTCAAGGGCTGTCTGCAGGCGCTCCCGAAGCTTCCTCCGGAAGATCGGCTGGTTCTCTACGGCGACCGTCGCGTCATCGAGGAGACCCTGAGCGAGCGCGGCATCCGCGACGCGCGCATCGAGATCGTGGCCACCACCGAGGTGATCGGGATGGACGACGCGCCGGTCGACGCGATCCGTTCCAAGAAGGACGCCAGCCTGGTCGTGATGGCCAAGCACGCGGGCCCCAAGGCGGAGAACCGTCTCGACGCGATCGTGAGCGCCGGCAACACCGGCGCGATGGTGGGCGCCGCGCAGATGTACATGCGCCGCCTGCCGAACGTGATCCGTCCCGGCATCGCGGTCACCGTGCCCACCTTCGCGGGCCCGATCGTCCTCATCGATGTCGGCGCCAACATCGAGCCGAAGCCGGTCCACCTCGCCCAGTACGGCGTGATGGGCGACGCCTACGCGCGCGGCATCCTCGGCATGAAGAACCCGCGGGTCGCCCTGATGAATGTCGGCGGCGAGGAGCAGAAGGGCACGAGCGAGATGAAGGTCGCGCGCGACCTGCTGCGCGGCGCGGAGAACCTGAACTTCATCGGCTATGTCGAGGGCCGCGGCGTGTTCGACGGCGAGGCCGATGTCGTGGTCACCGACGGCGTCGTGGGCAATGTGATGATCAAGCTGGCCGAAGGCCTTTCCAAGGGCCTGTTCCAGGCGATCGCCGCGCAGGTGCTCGAGACCGATCCGGAGCTCGCCGTGCGGCTCGAGCCCGTGGTCAAGGCGATCTGGGCGAAGCACGACTACCACGAGTACGGCGGCGCACCGCTCCTCGGCGTGAACGGAACCTGCCTGATCTCGCACGGCTCCAGCGTGTCGCGCACCATGATGAACGCGGTGCTCCGCTCGCGGCAGTTCGTGCTCAGCGGGCTCAACGACATCATCAACGCCCGCCTCGAGTCGATCCAAGAGCCGGCTGCATGAGCGGATCCTCACAGAGCGCAACGACTGCCGCGCTGCCCGCGTTCTCCCGCGGCGTGCGCATCCTGGGAACAGGCTCCGCGGTGCCCGAGAGGCGCCTGACCAACCAGGACTTCGAGCGGATCCTCGACACGAGCGACGAGTGGATCGTGCAGCGCACGGGCATCCACGAGCGCCGCGTGCTCGACCTGCGCACCGAGGGCTGCTCGACCATCGCGCAGAAGGCGCTCGAGAACGCGCTCGCCGCCTCGGGCCTGAAGGCCACCGACCTCGACATGGTGATCGTGGCCACGGTCACCATGGAGATGACCTGCCCGTCGGTCGCGTGCCGCATCGCGGGCGCGGTCGGCGCCACCAACGCCGCGGCGTTCGACCTCGTGGCCGCGTGTAGCGGCTTCGTCTACGCCCTGAACATGGCCGAATCGATGGTGCGCGCGGGCCGCGCCCGCACGGTGGCCGTGATTGGCGCCGAGGCGATGAGCTCGGTGATCGACTACACCGACCGCTCGGTGTCGATCCTGTTCGGCGACGCGGGCGGCTGCGCCATCATCCAGGCCGACCCCGATCCGCGCGTCGGATGCATCTACCAGCACATGGGCGCCGACGGCTCGGGCTGGCAGGCGCTCTACATTCCGCGCCGCGAGTCGGATGTGCCCGCGAGCGACGAGGGCAACCCGATCCGCCTCGGCTGCCTGCGCATGAACGGGAAGGAAGTCTTCCGCTTCGCCGTGACCAAGTTCAAGGAGGTCATGGAGGACGCGTTCCACAAGACCGGCCTGACGCCCGACGATGTGAGCCAGGTGATCTGCCACCAGTCGAATGTGCGCATCATCGACGCCGCGCGCGAGAAGCTGGGCATCGACCCCTCGAAGATCTATGTGAACATCGACCGCTACGGCAATTCGAGCGCGGGCAGCGTGCCGCTGTGCCTCGACCAGCTGTGGCGCGCGGGCAAGATCACGCCGGGCAAGCCCTTCATGATGGTCGCCTTCGGCGGCGGCCTGACCTGGGCGAGCAGCGTGTGGCAGACCTGACGCGCGGCGGCGCATCCGAACAGCAAGGCATCCAGAGGCACTCGATGAGCGCAACCAGCATCGTTCTTCTTTGTCCGGGTCAAGGCGCGCAGGCGGTGGGCATGGCCAGGGCGTGGTGCGAGGCAAGCCCCGCCGCGAAGGCCGTGGTGGAGCAGGCCGACCGCATCTTCGGCGCAGGGCCCGACGGACGAACGCTCTCCGACATCGCGTTCAACGGGCCCGTCGAGGTGCTCTCGCGCACCGACATCAGCCAGCCCGCGCTGTTCACGGCGGCGGTCGCGTGCCACCGCGCCATGGCCGACGCGATCGGCGGCGCCGCGGTGCGCGCCGTGGCGGGCCTGTCGCTCGGCGAGTACACCGCGCTCCACCTCGCGGGCGCGTTCGACTTCGAGACGGGGCTCCGGCTCGTGATGCGCCGCGGCCAGCTGATGCAGCAGGCCGCGGAGTCGTCGAAGGGCGGCATGGTGGCGCTGATCGGCGCCGACGAGGCGCAGGCCATGCAGGTGTGCGCGCTCGCCACCAAGGAGGGCGGCGTGCTCATCCCCGCCAACTTCAACGCTCCCGGGCAGATCGTGGTGTCGGGCTCGATCGACGCGTGCGACCGCGCCGTGAACGCCGCCGCCGAGGTGGGCGTGCGCGCCACCAAGCTGCAGGTCGCGGGCGCCTTTCACAGCCCTTTGATGGCCCCTGCGGCCGAGAAGCTGGGCGAGGCGCTGGCCGCGGTCGCGATTGCCCCCCTGTCGACCGAGGTCTGGTCGAATGTGACCGCCCGCCCCCACGAGGCGGGAAATGCCCAACTTCTGCGCAACCGGCTGGTGGAGCAGCTCGTTTCACCAGTACGATGGGCCCAGTCGTGCGCGAACCTGCTCGAGGCGATGTCCGCCGACGGCAGCCGCTCCACGGCGGCGTTCCATGAACTCGCACCAGGCTCGACCCTGAAGGGCCTGATGCGCCGGATCGACAAGTCCTGCGAGGTGATTCCCCATGACGCTCCGTAACTCTTCGCTCACCCTGCTCGTCGCGAGCGCAGCGCTTCTTTCGGGCGGCCTGACCGGCTGCGCCGAGGAGGCCCCGCCGCCGGTGGCCAAGGTCGCCCCGCCGCCGCCGCCGCCCGAGCCCGAGGCGCCCAAGATCACGCCGATCTCGGAGCTGATGGCGCGCTACGGCATCGACAGCCGCGTCAACCTGCCCGAGGACCGCGCTCCGGGCACCGACGCCGACCGCATCGCCGTGCTGAAGTTCTTCGACGCCTTCGCGCGCGGCAACGCCGATGCGCTGAAGCCGATGCTCGCGGGCCCCGACGCCGTGCTGCTCGAGGCCATGGTGTCGCGCGGCGACTTCTCCAAGTCGACCGGCTCGGTGACCCGCATCGATGTGCGCTGCGGAAGGGCCGATGGCTCGAACTGCGCGCTGGCCGTGTTCCACGCGGGCGAGGGCTTCGAGCCGCAGCTCTGGCAGTACACCGCGCGCGACGAGTCGGGCGAGTTCGAGGCCGTGGCCGCGCCGCCGAAGATCATGGACAAGCTGACGGGCGACGACTGGATCCTCGACTGGTACAAGGAGGTCCGCGCCGAGATGGCGAAGGCCGACGAGCCGGACGAGGTGATCGCGATCGCGCAGAGCGACTTCACTTCGGAAGAGTCCGCATCGGAGTCTTCCTCGGGAGAGGAGACGCCCTCGGCGCCGGGCGGCATGCGCGGCAAGCGCACCCCGGGCGCGCCGATCAGCGCGCCCAAGGCTCCTGGCTTCGGCACGAAGTGAGCCGCTTCGGCACGACGTGAGCGGCTTCGGCACGAAGTGAGCGGTCCTCGCGAGGCGAGCCTCGCGCGACGATCCAAGCCAACCTGCACCGCGCGCGGCCAACCCGCGCGCGGTGTCTTTTTGAACCTGTAGAATCCCGCCCGCTCGCCGCGTCGCGGCGACGGAGGATCCAACCATCGACAAGCGCGTCGCCATCGTCACCGGAGCCAGCCGCGGTATCGGCAAGGCCATCGCAGAACGCCTCGCCCGCGACGGACGCCATGTGGTGCTCGTCGCCCGCAGCGCCGAGGGCCTGGCCGCCGCCGAGGCCGCCATCAAGGCCGCAGGCGGTTCGTGCGAGGTCCGCCCGTGCGACATGGCCGACGGCGCGGCGGTGAACGCGCTCATCGAGGGCGTGGCCGAGACCCACGGCCGCCTCGACATCCTGGTCAACAACGCGGGCATCACCCGCGATAC
>JBJTOV010000136.1:0-4038 GCA_046074745.1 Planctomycetota bacterium
ACCGGCCGCGACCACAACTCGTTCGGCTTCACCATGTGGATGGCCGGCGGCGGCATCAAGGGCGGCGTGACCGTCGGGCAGACCGACGAGCTCGGCTCGACCGGCGTCGGCGACCGCTACCACGTGAAGCACCTGCACGCGACCGCGCTGCAGTGCCTCGGCCTCGACCCGAACCACCTGTCGTACTTCTACGCCGGCCTCGACCAGCGCCTCGTCGGCGTCGAGGGCGCCGAACCGATCCGGCAGCTGCTGGTCTGACGGCGGGGGCGATGCGCGCGGCTCGTCGAATCGGCGGATCGCCGCCAGCGGGATCGATGTGTTGGAAGTCGTTCGTGCCGTCTCGGCTCGTCGCCGCCGAGATCGATGTGTTGGAAGTCGTTCGTGTCGTCTCGGCTCGTCGCCGCCGCCGAAAGAACGTCGGCGTGGGTCGTGATCGTGGCGGTTCACGGTCGGCCTTCGGCGGTGTGATCTGGAAGTCGTTCGCGTCGACTCGGCACATCGCCGCCGCCGAAGGCGGCGGGTGCCCATTCCGAAGGCAATGGGTCGCCTCGCCCAATGTTCTCGCGCGGGCCGGGGCGCGCAGCGCCGGTCCGATCCGTCCGGGCGCGTTCCGGAAGTCGCCGCCACCCCTTCGAGGGCGCAGGTCGGTCGATTCTGGCCGAAGCAGGATCTCCCGCGCCGGAATGCCCCGCGCAGCGCCCGCGAGGAGTGCCCAATCCGCCGCAAATGTCTCGACCAAGGTTCCGGAGGGCGAAAGACAGGGTAAGGTCCGTCTCCGGATCCCGTTCCGATCCTCGAACAGTCCGCGCCTGCGCGCAACCCGGTCGCCCGCCGCCCTCCCGAAGAGCGGGGACGCCCATTGCCAATCACCCGAGGTCCTTGTGAACCTATTCCGCCTGCTCCTCGCTTCGCTCACGCTTCTCGGCGGCATGACGATCTTCAGCGCTCGCGCCCATGCGCAGTCGACCTGCACCGCCGACATCACCGGCGACGGCGTCGTCGACGGTGCCGACCTCGCGACGCTGCTTTCTGCCTGGGGCTTCTGCGGAGGCCACGGCGCTTGCATCGCGGATCTTGCAGCGGACGGAGTCGTCAACGGCGTCGACCTCACGATGCTCGTCGACAGCTGGGGCTGCACGGGCACGGTGCTCGCGCCGACGATCCTGTCGTTCTCGCCCTCGCAGACGCCCGACTTCGGGCAGGCCGAGATCACGATCACGGGAACGAATCTCCTCGGCACCACCGCGGTCTTCATCGGCGCCCAGTAATGCTCCGCGGTGACCGTGATCGACTCGACGACCGTGACGGCGATCATCCCGACGGTGAACGCCGCGCTACCGGCTCTGTTCCCCGTCTTCCTGACGACGCCCGGCGGAATCGCGGTCGCACCCGTGCTGTTCACCTACGTCGAGCCGTCCGTCACCGCGCTTCCGCAGTTCGGGCCCTTCGACCAGCCGACGCAGGTCACGATCAGCGCCAGCCTCGGCGAGTTCCTGACAGGCGTCGCGGCCAGCGTCTACATCGAAGGGTCCGACCAGTACGCGACCGATGTCGTGGTCGTCGATGCGCAGACGATCACGGCGGTGCTTCCGGCGATCAGCGGGGGCGCCCGCTCCGTCAGCCTGGTCGTCGAGCAGATGTCCGGCAAGCAGCAGATCTCGTGGCGGGGCGCGAACGCGTTCTCGTACGCGGCCCTGCGCTACACGGTGCTCGACCAGCTCCCCGATCCCACCGTGATCACCGACGCGTCGCTCCGCAGCGCCATCATCGCGACGGGGCAGCCGTGGCGCGTGCGGGACGATGTCTCGCAGCTTGAGTTCGTGCTGATTCCGCCCGGTTCGTACACGATGGGATGCACGGACCCGGACGCGGGTTGCTCGGTGACGGGGGGATTCAACTATCAGAACCCTCCCCACCCGGTGACCTTGACCTATCCGTTCTACATGGCGCGTTGCGAGGTCAGTGTCCAGCAGTTCGAGGCGGTTTCCAGTGAACCCGTGAGCGGCCAGTGGGGAGGGGGGCAGTACATCCCTGCGAGCTGGACCCCTTATCTGCCGGTGGTGAACATCCAGTGGCAGGATTGCAAGGACTGGTTCCTGACGCCCGCGAAGCTGCGCTTCGCCAACGAGGCCGAGTGGCAGTATGCGTGCAAGGGAGGTGCGACGCTCCTCTTCGGTGGCACCGCGTCACCGACCATCTCGTCCTGCGGCAACAGCGTCCCGGGGTATCCGAACGGAATCTCTGCGGGCGACTCCTCTGTTTACCGGGAGCTCGACTGCCAGCTGAACCCGGATCGGGTGATCACGGGATGGAACAACTTGAACTCGCAATCTCCCATCAATCCGACCTGGAACTCGTGGTCCCCGCGTCCGATCGGCATCTGCCCGGTCAGCGCGCCCGGCGTGACATCCGTCGCGAACCCGCTCGGCCTGTACGATATGATCGGCAATGCGCAGGAATGGGTGGAGGACTGGTACAGCGTCACCACCAGCAACAACCATCTCGGCTGGTACGCGACGATGCCCTCCGTCGATCCCGGCCCGTCCCCGATCCAGACGCCGCAGTATGAGGGCCAGAAGTTGCAGTGCGGCGGCTCCGTGCGGCCCGACTACTACATCGGGGAGAACCAGTCGCCGGTCGGCTCCTGGGTGAGGAACAACTCTCCGATCAACAACCAGTCCGCCGAAATGTGGAATTCCTGGGATCCCGTCAACGCCGCCGGTCAACAGAACGACAACGGCTGGGCCGTCGGCATCCGCGCCGTGATGGATCCGCAGTACCCGCCGTCGATCCAGTCGGTGTCGCCGGATGCGGCGGACGCCTCGGGCGGGACCACGATCACCGTGACCGGAGCGAATCTGGCGGGATCGATCATGGCGACGGGGAGCGTGGTGTATGTCGGCGATGCCGCCGCGACGAACGTCGTGGTGGTCGACCAGAACACCATCACGGCAACCGTGCCCCCGGGCGTCGTCGGGTTGACGACGGTGCAAGTCACCACCGATGTCGGGGTGGCGAACGCGGGTTTCGCGTACCTCGAGATCCCGTCGTGGGCGCAGGCCGTCGAGGCGGCTCCCGATCCCGCGATCGTCACCGACGCCTCGGTGCGGGCCGCCATCGAGGCGACCGGCCATCCGTGGATCGTGCAGGACATCGCGACCGGCATCGAGATGGTGCTCGTGCCTGCGGGCACCTACGAGATGGGATGCACGCCCTCGAACGCGCACGGCTGCTTCACGAGCGAGAACCCGGTCCATTCAGTGACGATCTCGCAGCCCACCTACGTGGGGCGTTACGAGGTCACGCAGGCGCAGTGGACGGCGGTCATGGGTTCGAATCCGTCGTACTTCACTGCGGCGAACGGCTTCCCGGGCTCCGAAACTCGGCCCGTGGAGTCCGTGTCGTGGACCATCGTGCAGGGCTTCCTGTCGGCGACTGGCATGCGGCTGCCGACCGAGGCGGAGTGGGAGTACGCGTGCCGTGCGGGTACGACGACGGCATTCCATGGGTGGCCCGTGCAGCCTGCGGGCACGAGCGACGACACGCAGGTGGGAACCATCGCGTGGTATCAAGTGAATGCGCCCGGCGCCACGACGCAGCCGGTGGGCGCGCTTGCGCCGAACGGGTTCGGGCTCTACGACATGGCGGGCAATGTGTCGGAGTGGTGCAGCGACTGGTACTCGGATACTGCATACGGGAGGAAGCCCGTCGTCGATCCGCAGGGCCCCGCGTCGAGCCCGTATGGCGTGCGCGTCCTGCGTGGCACCAACATCGCGGACGGGCCACAGGCCGGGCCGAACTACGCGCGCTCGTCGTGCCGCGGCGCCGACCTCCCGGCCGAGGGGGTCTTCTCCGACGGTTTCCGCGTCGTAAGGAACCCGTAGGCACCCGGACCCTCACGCCTCCGAGCGCAGCCGGAAGGTGCTCACGAACTCGTAGCCGAACGGCGGATACGCCACGCTCACGCGGTGGATGCGCATCGCGTCGAGGTCGGACCCGAGCTCGACCGCCATCATCTCGAGCATGCGCCGGTAGTTC
>JBJTOV010000137.1:0-3786 GCA_046074745.1 Planctomycetota bacterium
CGCGATCTTCGCCGCGCGGAGCACGCGACATTCCTCGGGCATCGCCGCGGCCTTCACCGCGTGAGGCGCGCGATACTCCGCGGGCATCGCCGCAACCTTCGCCGCGCGGCGCACGCGCCATTCCACGGGCATCTCCGCGCCCCTCTCCGCGCCCCTCGCCGTCGCCCGCCTCAATCCCAGCCGCCTCGGCCGCGGCCTCGCGCGCGCGGGCGCGCTCCTCGCGCTGCAGCGCGAAATCCTCCATCGAGCGCCGCGGCTCGCGCGCCTTCATGCGCGGCGCGGCCGACGGGGCCTTCGACGCCTCGCGCAGCTGCGACACCTCGCGCGGCGTCAGCTCGCGCCACTCGCCCACGGCCAAGCCCTTCAGCTTCAGCGTGCCGAAGCTCGTGCGCCGCATCTTGTTGACGGGGTGCCCGACCTCCATCATCAGCGGCTTGATCTGCAGGTTGCGGTGCTCGCACAGCTCGAGGTGCACGGTGGTCTTGTCGCGGTCGCGCTTGAGGAGCGTGAGCGAGCTGCGCATGTCGGCGCTGCGCGTCGCCTTGAAGATCTCGCGCTCGATCCGCGCGATGTCCTCGACGCCCAGGCTGCCGTCGATCACGAGGTCGTAGCCCTTCTGGACGCCGTACCGCGGGTGGGTCAGGCGATTCGCGAACTCGCCGTCGTTGGTCAGGAGGAGCAGCCCCGACGCGTCGAGATCGAGCCGCCCCACGCAGTAGAGCCGAGGCCGCAGCGGGTGCTGCACCAGGTCGATCGCGCGCGGACGCCCCTCGGGGTCGCTGTTGGTGCACACGGTGCCGCGCGGCTTGAAGAGCACGATGTACACATGCTTCTCGGGCTTTCGTAGCGGCCGGCCGTGCACCTCGATGCGGTCGTTCGCGGGGTCGACCCACGCGGGCAGCGAGTCGACCACATGGTCGTTGACCGTCACCGCGCCCTCGCGGATCAGATCCTCGCTCTCGCGCCGCGACGCCACGCCCGCGTCGGCCAGCACCTTCTGCAGGCGCTCCCCGCGCGACTTGTCGGTGAAGTCGTGGCGGGCGATGGTCTTTCGGGGCTGGCGGGGGCTGCGCATCGGGACAGTGTAGGGGAACGCAACCCGCGTCCGCGCTAGACTTGCGGCCTATGCCCATCTACGAGTACGAGTCGGTCGAGGACGGCGAGGTTGTCGAGCTGCTGCGCTCCATGAAGGACGCCGACGCTCCCGTCGAGGACCCTGCGGGCAAGGGCCGCACCTTCCGCCGTCGCCTTTCGGTGTTCGGCGCGGTCGGCGGCGCGTCGGGCGAATCGGCCGGCGCGCCGATGGGCGGCCATGTGCACTCCTCGAGCTGCGGCTGCGGCAAGCCGCGCGGAAGCTGCGGACTGTGATGGCGTCGACCCAGACCCGCGTTCCTGCGGCGCACACGGGCCGCCTCGTTCTGCACGGCGTCGATTTCTCGGGAGCCGATGGCGGCGGCGCGGCCAAGATCCGCATCGCAGAACGCGAGCTCGCGCCGCGCAGCGCCGTGCATGTGCGCGGGCGCCTCGACCGCAACGGCCTGCGCAGGGCGATCCTCGAGAGCGCGTCCGACGGCCGCGAGCACCTGTGGCGCATCGATGCGCCGTTCGGACTGCCGCTCGAGTGCTTCGCCGAGGGCAGGCCCGAAGGCATGGCCGCCGGCGAGATGTCGTGGCGTCTTGTGGCCGAGTGGATGTCGGGCTTCGGCACGGCGCGCGAATGGCGCGGCGCCATGCGCGAGATGTCGAAGCGCGAGCCGAAGCGGGCGTGCGACCGCGAGTTCCGCACGCCGCTCGCCCCGATGAACCTGCGCGTCTTCAAGCAGACCTTCACCGTGATCACCGAGATCCTGCTGCCGCTCGCGGACGCGGGCATCGCCATCGAGCCTGTGAGCAGGCCCTCGGGCGACGGCGCGCGCGTGCGGGTGGCCGAGGGCTGCCCCGCGAGCATTCTTCTCTACCGAGGTTGGCCCGCGCGCGGCTACAAGGGCGGCGGCGAACCGCCCCGCATCGTGCGCGAGGAGATCATCCGCCTGCTCCGCAAGGACGGGCTCGAGATCCCGTCGCCCTCCGCCGTCGAGGCGATCCACGACGAGGAAGGCGACCTGCTCGACGCGCTCATCATGACCACCGCGCCTCTTGGCGTGCCCGTGCCCGCCGAACTGGCGGCCACCGCAGCGGTCGAGGCGTGGGTGTACTGACCATGGACGAGGCGGCGACCATGGGCGCGGCGACCGGCGACATCCTCGCGCAGACGCTGCGGATCAACGAGACCTTCTTCTCGATCCAGGGCGAGTCGACCTTCGCGGGCTGTCCGTGCTTCTTCATCAGGCTGACGGGCTGTCCGCTGCGCTGCCACTACTGCGACACCGAGTATGCGTTCCGCGAGGGCGCCCCGCGCACGATCGGCGCGCTGCTCGACGAGGTCGCGGCATCGGGCGCGGGCATCGTCGAGCTGACGGGCGGCGAGCCGCTCGCCCAGAAGCGCGCGTTCGACCTGATCTCGCTTCTCTGCGAGCGCGGGCTCACCGTGCTCATCGAGACCTCGGGGGCGGTCGACATCCGCCCGTGCCACCCGAAGGCGATCCGCATCCTCGACATCAAGACGCCGGGCTCGGGCGAGTGTGCCCGCAACCTCTGGTCGAACCTCGACGACTTGCGCGCGGCCGACGAGGTGAAGTTCGTGATCGTCGACCGCGCCGACTACGAGTGGGCGCGCGCGAAGATCGCGGAGCACCGTCTCGCCGAGCGCTGCCACGCCGTGCTGATGAGCCCTTCGTTCCCGCAGAAGAAGGGGCTCGAGATCCTCGGCTGCCCCGGGCTCTCGCCGCGGGCGCTTGCCGAGTGGATCCTGGCCGACCGCCTTCCCGTGCGGCAGCAGACGCAGCTCCACAAGCTGATCTGGGATCCGGGCCAGCGCGGCGTCTAGCCGGGCGCCGCGGCCGAGGGCCAGCCCGAAAAAGCACGCGACCCGCGCAGTGCGCGGGCCTCGTGAATGCCCAGGAGAGGACTCGAACCTCCAAGGTTGTTACACCACCAGCACCTCAAGCTGGCGCGTCTGCCAATTCCGCCACCTGGGCAGGTGGGGCCTTGCGGAAGCCGCGAGGGGGACGCGAAGGATACCGCAAGGCCTCGCAGGCGGCAACCGCTGGTTCGACGCGATTGCGGGGCGGCGGATCCGAGAAGTCGAAAACGAAAGCAGGGGCCCAGTGGGCCCCTGCAGGGATTCGAATTCGGGCGACCCGTGCGATCAGCCCCATGCACCCAGGAGGAGGGTGAGGTCGGCCGCGTCGACCACGCCGTTGCCGTCGAGATCGCCAGGGCCTGCCGTGCCCCACGCGCCGAGCACCACCGCAAGGTCCTGCGCGTCGACCACGCCGTCGCCGTTGAGGTCGGCGGGGTTCGACGGGTTGCACACCACGACGCGCACCTTCACCTCGTCGACCGCCGCCTCGATCAGCGAGGGAAGGCCTGCGTCATCGGCGATGAAGCGCACGCGCACCTGGTTGGTCGGCGCAACCAAGTCGGCGATGCGGAACTCCTTGAAGAACCAGCCGCCGTTCACCTCGGCGCCCGTCGGGCCGACCGTCTCGAGCGCGATCCAGCTTGCGCCGTTGTTGTTCGAGATCTGCACGCGGAAGGTGTCGGCGTTCGGCGCGCCACCCTGCTGGTTCGAGTACCAGCGGTTGTACGAGACATAGGCCTCGCCGCCCGTCGCGTCCATCACGGGCGAGGTGAGCGTGGTGAATCCGCCATCGACATCGGCCTCGCCGAGCGTGCCGCCCACGG
>JBJTOV010000138.1:0-6902 GCA_046074745.1 Planctomycetota bacterium
CATCATCAGGTCGAACGGCCACCAGTGGAACCACTCGAACTCGGTCATCTCGAGGCCGCGCCACTGGCGCAGCTGGTCGTGCGCCCATCCCTCGGCCGAGAAGAGGTTCCAGCTCTCGGGGTAGACCACGCCCGCGCTGCCGACCGACGAGTAGAGGAAGAGGAGCACGAGCAGCCAGATGCCGAACTTCACGCTCGAGAAGAGGTCGAGCGCGGCGCCCGCGATGCCGCGACGCCACCATGGCGCCGCGTCGGATGGATGGCTGGTCGTCGGGGCGTCGGAATGGGTCGTCATGACGGTGCGTCCGCAGGCGGCGCAGCCTGCGCCGAGAGCCGCGATGCTATGCGAGAACCCGCGCGGGAAGTCGCATCGCGGCCCCTGTGAACCGATATCATCGCGCCTCGTTTCAGACCCCGAACAAGGAAACGCCACACCATGCTGAACGCTCTCCCGATCGCGGCCGTCGGACTGGCCGCCTGCCTCGCGCATGCGCAGGATTCCACGCCCCCCGCGGCGCCCGCCCCCGCTGCTGCACCTGCGGCCGCGCAGGCTTCGATGGAGTACGCCCTGATCAAGACCAGCAAGGGCGATCTCGTGATCGAGCTCGACCGCGCCAAGGCACCCGTCACGGTCGAGAACTTCGTGTCGTATGTGAAGGCCGGCTTCTACGACGGCACCGTCTTCCACCGCATCGTGCCGGGATTCGTGATCCAGGGCGGCGGCTTCGACACCAATGGCGTGCAGAAGAAGACGAAGGATCCGATCGCGAACGAGTGGAGGAACGGCCTGAAGAACAAGCGCGGAACGCTGTCGATGGCGCGTACGGACAATCCCGCGAGCGCAACCAGCCAGTTCTTCATCAGCCTGAAGGACAACGACATGCTCGACCAGCCCATTTCAGGCGGCGCGGGCTACGCGGTGTTCGGCACCGTGATCTCGGGCATGGATGTGGTCGACGAGATCGCCAAGGCCAAGCGCGGCGTGCGCGGCGGAATGCAGGACTGGCCGCTCGAGGACATCGTGATGCAGAAGGTCACGCTGATCTCGAAGGACGACGCGATGAAGGCGAAGGATGCGGCGTCCAAGCCTGTGGTGCCGGCCGCGGCACCCGCGGCGCCGGCTGCGCCCGCGGCCCCCGCTGCGCCTGCGGCCCCGGCCGCGCCCGCGCGGCCGAAGCTTCCGCCCCCGCCGCCGTCGCAGCCGCAGCCGGAGTGAGTTTCGCGAAAGCCCAACGCAACGCGGCCGTCCCTCGCAGGACGGCCGCGTTCTCGTTCATGCGTGCGCACGCTCAGACATCGAACCTGATGCCCTGCGCGAGCGGCAGGTCCTTCGACCAGTTGATCGTGCAGGTCTGCCGGCGCATGTACTGCTTCCAGCTGTCCGAGCCCGACTCGCGGCCGCCGCCCGTGTCCTTCTCGCCGCCGAACGCGCCGCCGATCTCGGCGCCCGAGGTGCCGATGTTCACATTGGCGATGCCGCAGTCCGAGCCCTCGGTCGAGAGGAAGCGCTCGGCGCTGCGCATGTTCAGCGTGAAGATCGCGCTCGACAGGCCCTGGTCGACGCCGTTCTGGATCTCGATCGCCTCGTCGAGCGACGACACCGCGTAGACATAGAGGATGGGCGCGAAGGTCTCCTCGCAGCAGATGCGCGGGCGCGCGCCCTTCGGCACGCGGTAGAGCGTGGGTTCGACGAAGTTGCCGGGCTTGCCCGCGAAGCGATCGATGCCTGCGGCGCCGCCCGCGAGCAGCGTGCAGCCTTCCTTCTCGGCTTCGGCGCAGGCGTGGCGCATCGCGTCGACCGCGGTCTTGTTGACGAGCGGCCCCATCAGCGTGCCCGAGGCGAGCGGATCGCCGATCGGCACGCTCTTGTACGCCTTGGCGAGCCGCGCGCACAGATCGTCGGCGATCTTCTCGTGGACGAGCAGCCGCCGCGTGGTGGTGCAGCGCTGGCCCGCCGTGCCGACCGATCCGAAGAGGACCGCGCGCACGACGAGCTCCATGTCGGCATCGTCCATCACGATGATCGCGTTGTTGCCGCCGAGCTCGAGCAGGCAGCGGCCGAGCCGCTTGGCCACGACCTCGCCCACGCGGCGGCCCATGCGGCACGAGCCGGTGGCCGAGATGAGCGGCAGGCGGCGGTCGGCGACCATCGGCTCGCCCACCTCGGCGTCGGTGCCGATGACGAGCGGGAAGAGGTCCGCGGGATCGATGCCCTCGGGGCGCCAGATTTCCTGCTCGCGCAGCACCTTCCAGCAGATCTCGCTGGTCGCGATCGCGGTGAGCGGCGTGACCAGCGACGGCTTCCAGATGCATGCGTCGCCGCAGACGGCCGCGATCATCGCGTTCCACGCCCACACCGCGTTCGGGAAGTTGAAGGCCGTGATGATGCCGATCGTGCCGAGCGGCTGCCACTGCTCGTACATGCGGTGGCCCGGGCGCTCGGAGTGCATCGAGAGGCCGTAGAGCTGGCGCGCGAGGCCCACCGCGAAGTCGGCGATGTCGACCGACTCCTGCACCTCGCCGAGGCCCTCGGGGCGGATCTTGCCCATCTCGAGCGAGACGAGCTCGCCGAGGGCGTCCTTCTGCTCGCGGAAGGCGTTGCCCATGCGCCGCACGATCTCGCCGCGCTTCGGCGCGGGCAGCTGCCGCCACGAGGCCTGCGCCCGCACGGCGCGCTCGACGGCGCGCTCGTAGTCGGCGCGCGACTCGAGCCTGACGGCTGCAAGGGCGGCGCCCGTCGCGGGGTTGTCGGAAGTCACCGAACCCGAGGTTCCGGGCGCGCACAGGCGCGGGTGGTTGGCAAGGCCGAGTCGTTCGAGAACGGGATGCATGGATGTGTCCTTGGGTGCGGGCGGGGCAGGATAGTGGATGGGGATTGAGGGGAGATCGGCGTGGCTTGCGGGCGGGATTGGGCTCGGTGGTGGTGGATCGGCGCTGCGCGCCGCGGCCCGTCCGAGATTGGGAAACTGGGCGACCCATCGCCTGCGGGATGGGCACCCGCCGCCTTCGGCGGCGGCGACGTGCCGGGACGAGATGTCGATTTTCCACACCACGCGGCGGCGGCGCGTCGAGACGGACCGTCGACCCCGCACTCCACCCGCCAGCCCCACCCGAGCCACGCCATCCGCCTCCGTCCGCGGGCACCGCGGCCCCGTATCATCCCCGACCCATGCCACTCGACCGCAACCAGATCGCCCAGCGCGCCGCCCTCGAACTCCGCGACGGCTTCTATGTGAACCTCGGCATCGGCATGCCGACGCTCGTGGCCAACTATGTGCCCGCGGGCATGCAGGTGTGGCTGCAGTCTGAGAACGGGCTGCTCGGCATGGGGCCCTTCCCGCACGACGACGAGGTCGACCCCGACCTGATCAACGCGGGCAAGCAGACGGTGACGGGCGTGCCGGGCCACTCGTTCTTCTCGAGCGCCGACAGCTTCGCCATGATCCGCGGCGGGCACATCGACCTCGCGATCCTCGGCGCCATGGAGATCTCGCAGGAAGGCGACATCGCCAACTGGATGATCCCGGGCAAGCTCGTGAAGGGCATGGGCGGCGCCATGGACCTCGTGGCCGGCGTGAAGCGCGTCGTGGTCATGATGGAGCATGTCAACAAGAAGGGCGAGTCGAAGATCATTCCGCAGTGCACGCTGCCGCTCACGGGCCGCCGCTGCATCGACATGGTGATCACCGAGCTGTGCGTGCTCGAGATGGACAAGTCGCGCCGGCGCTTCATGCTGAAGGAGCTCGCCCCCGGCGTCACCGCCGAGGAGGTCCTCGCCAAGACGACCGCCGAGATCCTGGTGCCCGCGTCGGTCGGGGCGATCGCGTGCTCCTGACCGCGACCGGACTCTCGAAATCCCACGGTCTGCGCGAGCTGTTCCGCGGCGTCTGCGTGTCGGTCGCCGAGGGCGAGCGGATCGGCATGATCGGTCCGAACGGCGCGGGCAAGTCCACGCTGCTGCGCATGCTCGCCGGCCGCGAGGACCCCGACGACGGCGACATCCGCACGCCGCGCGGCACCGTGGCCGTGTATGTGCCGCAGCGCGACGACTTCGCCGAGGGCGCGACGCCGATGTCGGCGTGCGCCGAGGCCGCGCTCGGCTGCGCCGACACCCACGGCGACCGCCACGAGGCCGAGGTGCTCGCAGGCATCATCCTCGGCAAGATCGGCTTCGACGCGTCGCGCATGGACGCATCCGCCGCCACGCTCTCGGGCGGCTGGCGCAAGCGCCTCTCGGTCGCCTGCGCGCTCGCGTCGGCGGGCGGCACGCCCGACCTCCTCTTCCTCGACGAGCCGACCAACCACCTCGATGTCGAGGGGCTGCAGTGGATGGAGGAGTTCCTCCTGAAGGGCGGCCACGACCTGCGCGCGCGCGCGGCGATCTTCGTGACGCACGACCGCGTGTTCCTCGAGAACTGCGCCACGCGCATCATCGAGCTGTCGCGCGCGTACCCCGAGGGCACGCTGTCGGTCGACGGCAACTACAGCGAGTTCCGCCGCCGCAAGGCCGAGTTCCTCGAGATGCAGGCGAAGGCCGAGCAGAGCCTGGCCAACACCGTGCGCGAGGACGACCGCTGGCTCGGCCGCCGCGCCAAGGCGCGCCGCACGAAGAGCGAGGCACGCATCGCCGAAAGCTCCGACCGCCGCGCCGAGCTCACGGAACTGAGCGAGCGGAACGCCGCCGCCGCGGGCGCCTCGGCGGGCATCGACTTCACCGCGAGCGGCCGCCGCACGCGCAAGCTGGTCTCGGGCGAGGGCCTTGCGAAGTCCTACGGCGGGCGGCTGCTCTTCCGAAACCTCGACCTCGAGGTCATGCCCGGCGAATGCATCGGCCTGATGGGCCCGAACGGATCGGGCAAGACCACGCTGCTGCGCATCCTGACCGCGGGCCTTGCGCCCGACGCCGGCACCGTGCGCCTGGCCGACCCCACGCCGCGCATCGTCACCATGTCGCAGACGCGCGCCGAGTTCCCGAAGGGCGCACTTCTCCAGGACGCGATCTCGCCTCTCGGCGACAAGGTGCGCTTCCGAGACAGCGAGATGCATGTGAAGAGCTGGGCGCGGCGGTTTCTGTTCCGCGACGAGCAGCTGCTCCAGTCGGTGTCGATGCTGTCGGGCGGCGAGCTTGCGCGCGCGCATGTGGCGCGCATGATGCTCGAGACCGCCGATGTGCTCGTGCTCGACGAGCCGACGAACGACCTCGACATCCCCACGCTCGAGGTGCTTGAGGACGCGATCGACACTTTCCCAGGCGCCACGCTGCTCGTCACCCACGACCGCGCCATGCTCGACGCGCTCGCGACGCGCATCGTGGTGCTCGGCGCGCCCGACGGAACCCCGCGCGTCGTCACGAGCCTCGAGCAGGCACTGCGCGCGCTCGCCGAGTTCGAGGCCTCTGCCGCCGCGCCAAGCGCACCAACGCCGAAGGCCACCCCCCCCGCCGCGCCCGCTTCGCCGCAGAAGAAGAAACTTTCCTACAACGAGCAGCGCGAGTTTGACGGTATCGAATCAGCCATCGCGACCGCCGAGAAGAAGGCGGCGGACCTCGAGGCGCGGCTCAACGACCCCGCCCTCGTGGCCGACCACCAGGCCTACGCGAAGGCCCGCGACGCCGCCGGGGCGGCGCAGGCCGAGATCCAGCGGCTTTACGCGCGCTGGGAAGAACTCGAATCGAAGCGAGGCTGACCATGCATCTGATGACGACCGGACCCGCGCACGACGAACTGGATGTGCGCGCGGTGGCCCTGCGCCTCGAGGCGCGGGCGTGGGAACTGATCGACCGCGGCGGCCGCACCGCCACCGAGACCGAGGAGATGGTCGACGCCGCCCACGGTCTGCGCGCGCTGCGCCGCATGCTTGGCCGCTCGCCGGGCGATCCGCGCATGCTGCGCGCCCACCAGACGGTGGCGTGCGCCTCGGCGCGCGCCGGACTCGACGCCGAGGCGCGCGCCGCGGTGCGGCAAGCCGAGCGCTTCGGCTGCGAGCACCCCGCGTCGCTCACTCCCTTCGACCGCGCCATGACCATGGCATGCGCCGTGCTCGCCCGAAGCCCCGGCGGCTTCCCCGACTACGAGCCCCTGCTCGCCCTCGCCGCCACGCTCGAGCGCCGCGACCGCGAGACGCTGGCGCGGCTCCTCCCGTGGCGCCCGTCGGCGCTTCATCCGGCCGGCCCTCGATAAACGACCGATCGCCGCGAGACTCGAGCGATCCACGCAGCAACCACCGAGAAGCGCCCACTCCTGACGCACCATGCGTGAAGCAGCTCGCGCTTTCCGCTACCGTGCCAGCATGATCAACGCCGTTTGTTCCGTCGCGGCCTCCGCCGCGCTCGCGATCGTCGCCCCAGCAGCCTCGGCAGCCGACCGTGCGCTGTCCTCCGCCGCCCCGCAGGCGGTGGACCTCTTCAACGGCAAGGACCTCGCGGGCTGGGTCAATGTGAACACTTCGGCGTCGACCTGGACGGTCGCCAAGGACGAGACGGGCGCGCCGATCATCCGCTGCACGGGCATCCCCACGGGCATTCTGCGCACCGAGAAGGCCTACGAGAACTTCGTGCTCGAGTTCGACTGGAAGCACCTGTCGTACCCGGGCAACGCGGGCCTGTTCGTGTGGAGCGATCCGTACTGCGCCGCGGGTGTTCCGTTCTCGCGCTCGATCGAGGTGCAGATCATGCTGACACCCGACAACATCGACGGCCAGGGCCGCACGATGTACACGGGCCAGGGCGACATCTTCTCGATCTGGGGCGCGAGCATGAAGCCCGACCGCGCGCATCCGGGCGGCTGGGAGCGCTGCCTGCCGAGCGCGCGCACCACGAAGGGCGCGGGCGAGTGGAACCACTACAAGGTCACCTGCCGCAACGGCGTGATCAAGCTCGAGATCAACGGCACCGAGGTCTCGGGC
>JBJTOV010000139.1:0-2983 GCA_046074745.1 Planctomycetota bacterium
CCCTCCAAGCTCATCTTCGGCCGCGGCACCCTGCGAGAGCGAGATCGTGATCTCGACCTCGGTCAGCGTGAGGCTGCTGAACCGCCGCGCCAGAGCCTGCAGGACAGGCCCCGCGTCGTCGGGAAGCGAGGCTCCGCGCCCCTCCGCGGGCGTACCCAGGAGGACGCCCCGAACGAGCAGGTCCTCGAAGAGCCGCTCGACTTCGGCACTCGGTCGTTCGTCGTAGGTCGGATCCACAGGGCGCTTCCCAAGACGCGCGGACAAACCCGCCGCCTAACGAAACGGACGGCCCTCTCGGGGCCGTCCGTGTCTGAGTGGACCATACAGGACTTGAACCTGTGACCTTCTCCGTGTCATGGAGACGCGCTAGCCAACTGCGCCAATGGTCCCTGCGGGGCGGGACTGTAGCACCTGATCGCGCCCATGCGCAAGCCAACACTTCAGAGTGGGCGCAAGTTCACGCCTCGAAGGCGCTTGCGCACGCGGCCAACTCCGAACCGAAGCGTGATCATGCGGCCGTCCGCACCATGACCCCGGAGGCTGCATCACGCTCGAATCCGAGCCACCGCGCGCCCACCGCACGCCGGGCAAGACGCAGTTGCAACACGAACTTACGCCGCGGGACGGTCCCGAAAGCCCTGCCCCCGCAGACCATGCCTCCAAAGCCGTGGAAATCGGGGCGCCATGGCTTGCATCCATCAAATCACGCTCTAGATTCGCATTCGGAGACGGATCGAAGGGCGGCACGCTGTGCCGTATGTCTGAGTCCCAGACCCTTCGGATCCCTCCCCTCGCTTCATGGAAAGCTCGGGCCGAAGGGTTTAGCGGGTCGCCGTACGCCGCGGCGGTTCGCGTCCCTCCCTTCGGCGTTCGTGAGAAAGGCAGACCCATGAAGTTTGCAGTCACTGCAGGCGCTCTCGCCGCGGCCGTTCTGTCGACGGCCGCCTCGGCAGGCGTGATCTATTCGACGAGCTTCAACTCCTCGCAGGGGTATACGCTCGGCGACATCAACGGCCAGAACAGCTGGACCACCTACGACCCCACCTTCACCACGGGCGGCGGCAACTTCGCCTCGGTGACGAGCAGCGCTCCCGCCGGCTTCGGCGGCGACCAGGCGCTCCGCTTTGACAGCGGCACCGGCGCAACCCAGTCGCCCCGCTACGCGTGGGCCCCGGGCTTCGGCGCGGCCTTCTCGGCCGAGGCTGCCGCTGGCAACAACATCTTCTACGCGCAGACCTCGATGTACATGGGCTCTGGCCAGACCTCGACGGCTCGCCAGGGTCTCGTGACCTTCGACGCGACGGGCTCGAAGATCCTCACGGGCTTCTATGTCCAGGCGAACACGGGCCTCGTGTACCTCCTCGCGAACTACAACAACGCGGGCACGATCAACAACTTCGCGTTCAACACCAATGTGACGATCGGCTACGACCAGTGGGTCACCTTCACGACCACCTGGAACCAGGCGACCGGCCGCATGGAAGTGTTCTGGGGCGCGAACGGCTTCTTCGTCGACGGCGCTGCCGCCGGCTCGGTTGCCGACGAGTCGGACTACTACAACACCCGCAACGGTTCGACCATCAGCTCGACGGCGTACTTCGACAACCTCGAGATCGGTGCGATCCCCGCGCCGGGCGCGATCGCCCTGCTCGGCCTCGCCGGCCTCGCGGGCCGTCGTCGCCGCTGATCAGGGACTGCTTCTCTCCAAGAAGGATCCGCCGCCCCCGTGCTCCGGGGGCGGCGGTATTTTTGCTCGTTTCGATTGCCTGGCGCGCCGCGCGGCCTGCGCGCGAGCTCACGCGAGCGAGGCGGCCCACCCAACGCAGCGATCGATGCGCGCAAGCGCAGACGCGCGGCCGACCAGCACCAGCGTGTCCCAGATGGGCGGGCTCACCGTCGACCCCGAGACACCGATCCGCAGCGGCTGCGCCACCGCACCGATCTTGCCCGCCGCGTGCTCATTCGCATACGCGGTGGCCGCCGCCTCGAGCGCAGGCTGCGTCCAGTCGGGAAGCGCCGCCAGGATGCCACGCAGCGCACGCAGGTGCTCGAGACCCGTCTTCGCGCCGTCGGCAGGCGCGGCGCCGATCCCAAGCGCCTTGCGGACATTCTTGTCGTCGACGAACGCGAGCGCGTCGTCGGCCACCAGCAGGAAGCCGTTCGAGCGGAACGGATCATCGAGCGTCTTCGAACGCTCCTGGCACGCCTTCATGAGGAGCGCGAAACCCGCGTCGCCAAGCTTCGCAACGAACTCAGGCCTGAACACCCGCGCGTGGTCGCGGCAGCGCCGCGCGAAATCGTCGGGCGCCATCCCCGTGATCGCGTCGGTGTTGAACGCGAGCAGCTTCACGCGGTCGAACTTGGCGGGCGTCTTGATCACGCGCCCGAGGTCGAACCGCTGCTTCAGGAACGCGTTGTCGAACTTCTCGATGTCGTTGCCCGGGCTCCAGCCGTTCAGGGCGAGGAAGTTGCACAACACCTCGGGCAGGTATCCCGAGCGACGGAAATCATCGACATTGATCTCGGGCAGCTGCACCTTGAGCGCGTCGGCGAGGCGGATCGCCCCCTCGAGGTCGAGCTGCACATTGTCGTCGCCGATCCAGCGCGTCCACTCCTCGGGCGTCACCGTGCCCGCGGGCGGCGCGGAAAGCGCCCTCTCCTTCACGGCCTTGCGCAGAACCTTGTCCTTGTCGCGCTTCGACATCTTCGAGTCGTCGGGGTTCTTGATGATCGAGAGGTGCCCGTACACGGGCCGCCGGAAGCCGAGCGCATCCTGCAGCAGCATGTGCTTCGCGGTGTTCGTGAAGTGCTCCTGCGCGCGGAGCACATGGGTGACACCCATCAGCTCATCGTCGACCACCACCGCGAAGTGGTAGGTCGGGAAGCCGTCCTTCTTGCGGATCACGAAGTCGTCGACCTCGCCCGCGGGAAGCGTGGCGTCGCCGAGCACCTCGTCCTTGATGGTGACCGCGACCTCGCCCAC
>JBJTOV010000140.1:0-6868 GCA_046074745.1 Planctomycetota bacterium
TCGAGCTTCGACGCGAATCGCTGCGGCGCGGTCAACCCTGGCAGTGGCAGCGGCTTCAAGTCGGTCGGGGCGCGCTCGGCGGGCGAGACGGTGCTGCTCGACAACTGCAGCTTCACGAACGGCACCGCGGGCGTGAACGGATCCGCCGTCGAGCACGCGGAGTACGCCGTCGCGATTCCCGGAGCCCTGCGGCTGGTGAACTGCGACATCGTGGGCAACACGACGGGCTTCGGCGCGGGAGGACTGCGGGTGCTGGGCTCGATGCAGGCTTGCACCGTGGCGGCGGGCACGACGATCTGCGGCAATTCCGGCCGGAATGTCGACTGCCCCTTCTTCATCGAGGGCGTCGTGACGATCTGCGATTGCCTCGCCGATCTCGCCCAGGATGGCTCCGTGAACGGCGGCGACCTTGGGATGCTGCTGAGCGCGTGGGGCCTGACGAATGCACAGGGCACGGGTGACGCCAACCACGACGGCGTGTTGAACGTCGAGGACCTGTCGATCGTGCTCTCGGCCTGGGGCGCGTGCCCGTGATTTGAGCGTCCGCAACCGGCGAGCGCTCCAACACGACAACCGCCCGCTTTCGCGGGTGGCCGCGTTCGTCCGTATCGCCAGAGCGAGCAAGGGCGAGCGTCGCGCGGCGAAAGCCGCGCCCGCTCGCCGGTTGCGAGCGCTCTGATACGACAACCGCCCGCTTTCGCGGGCGGTTGCTTCATTCGTATCGCCAAAGCGAGCAAGGGCGGGCGTCGCGCGGCGGAAGCCGCGCCCGCTCGCCGGTTGCGAGCGCTCATTAACGCTTGCTGAACTGGTAGCGGCGACGGGCGCCGGCCTGACCGTACTTCTTGCGCTCGACCTTGCGGGCGTCGCGGGTCAGGAAGCCGTGCTCGCGCAGGATCGGCTCGAGCGTCGCGTCGTAGTCGAGCACCGCGCGGCCGAGGCCGAGCAGGGTGGCGCCGCACTGGCCGGTGGTTCCACCGCCGCAGGCGTTCACCTTCACATCGACCTTGCCCTTGAGGCCGGTCGAGTCGAGCACCGACATGATGTTCTGCCTGTCGCGCTCCTCGACGAAGAACTCGGCGAAGTCCTTGCCGTTCACCTCGAAGCTGCCCGAGCCGGGCTTGATGCGCACGCGGGCCACGGCGGTCTTGCGACGGCCGGTGCCCCAGGTCCAGCCCATCTTGTCGGGGCCGCGGGAGATGCGCTTGGCGGGAGCAGGGGTCTCGGTGATCGGGTCGGTCATGGCGTTCGGTTCATTCCCGCGCGGCACGGGCCGCGCGCAAGGTGCGTGTGTTCGGGTTTACTTCGCGGCGGCCTTCTTGGCCTTGTTGCGGGTGAGCGGCTTCGCGGGCTTCGCCTTGGGCGCGGGCATCTCGTGCGCCTCGGCGGGAAGGGCGAAGTCGATCGGCGACTGCGACGAGTGGTCGTGCGTGGCGCCCGCGAACACGCGCAGACGCGCGTGCAGCGAGCGGCCGAAACGGCCCTTCGGGATCATGCGCAGGATCGCCTCGGACACGAGGCGCTCGGGGCGCGACTCCATCTCCTGGCGATACGAGCGGATCTTGAGGCCACCCGGGTATCCCGACCAGCGGCGGCGCGTCTTCTGATCGAGCTTGCGGCCAGTCAGCACGACCTTCGCGGCGTTGGTGATGATGACCGCGTCGCCCGTCAGGACGCCGGGGGTGAACTCGGGGCGGTGCTTGCCCATGAGGACCGTCGCGACCTCGGTCGCGAGGTGGCCGAGCGTCTTGCCTTCGGCATCGACGTGGCGCCACACGGTCTTGACTTCACCGGGCTTGGCAATGTAGGTCTGGCGGGGCATGTCTCTGTCCATTCTCGTTCGGCGCCGTGCACGCGTCGTGCGAGGCGCAAGGTAGGCACGGGACTCCGTGCGGAGAATCGGCGAGGATAGCAGGAACCCCCGTCGTGTCAATGCTCTGCGCGGGGGGCCGAGGCGCGCGGAGCGCGTGAACCTGCGGGAATCACGGGCAATTCTGATGGCCGATATGCCCGCGCGGCCGACGATTGGTCGGTGTGCGCCGCGCGCTCGGCACGGAAAGCGCGTCCAATAACAGGAACCCCATGAAGTTCAACGCCCTCCTTCGCTCGATTCCCGTCTGGATCGCAGTGCTCGCCGTCAGCGGCGTCGCGGTGCTGCTGCAGTCTTCGCGCGAGGAGGTGGCGGACGGCGCCACACCTGCGCCCGCCGACTTCGCCGCGGTCGGCATCGAGGACGAGCTGATCGGCAAGCTCGTGGTGGCTGCGGCGCCCACGCCGCTCGGAAGCCAGCTGCGCGGGCAGTTCGAGCACCTGTCCGAGGGCAATCTCTCGCAGCGGCTCGCGCGCGCGGTGCTGCTCGGCGAGATCGGTTCGCGCGAGGACGCCGTCGAGGCCGCGCGCGCGGAGGTTCCGACCGAAGAGGAGCGCGCCGCGCGCGGAACGGAGCTGCGCGATGCGCTGGTCGCGATGCTCGAGGCGCGCGCCGCCGACGGCGATGCCGCGGCCGCGGTCGACGCCGATCGCCGCGCGCTCGTCGAGTCGAAGCTCGGCTACTTCGCGCGCGTGGTCGAAGGCGCGGGCGTCGAGGAGGCGGAGCGCACCTTCGCGGTGCTGATCGGCGTGTTCGCGTGGTACGCGCTCATGTTCGTCGCGGGCACCGCGAGCCTGATCGCGATGGCCGTCCTTCTCGGCACGGGGCGCATGAAGGCCGCGCTGGTGCCTGCCGCCGAGCCGCGCACGGTCGTCATCCTCGGCGAGACCTTTCTGGTGTGGTTCGTCGGGTTCCTGGCGCTCACCGTGTCGGCGCGGCTGGTGGCGGGCGCGGAGGCAAGCGAGGAAGCGATGCTCGCGCTCGGCGCGCTCGCGATGTTCCTGTCGCTCGGCGCGCTCGCGTATCCGGTGCTGCGCGGCGTCTCCTTCGCCGAGCTCCGCCGCCACATCGGCCTGCACGCGGGCGCGGGTATGCTGCGCGAGGTTGTCGCGGGCGTCCACTGCTATGTCAGCGCGGTGCCGCTCCTCGCGGTGGGGCTCGTGATCTTCGCGATCCTGTCGGCGATCAGCACCGCGGTGTTCGGCGAGCAGCCGCAGCCGTCGCATCCCGCGGTCGAGATGATCGGCGGCAGCACGGCGCTGCGCGTGGTCCTGCTCTACCTGCTCGCGAGCGTGGCAGCGCCGATCGTCGAGGAGATCGCGTTCCGCGGGCTCTTCTACGGCCATCTGCGCGGGGCGGTCGGCCCGAACGAGCGCGTGTTCTCCGCGATCGTCGCGGCGGTGTTCACGAGCTTCGTGTTCGCGGTCATCCATCCGCAGGGCGTGCTGTTCGTTCCCGCGCTCGGGGGGCTCGCGATCGGGTTCTGCCTGTTCCGCGAGTGGCGCGGCAGCCTGGTCGCGCCGATCGTCGCGCACGGCGTGAACAACGCGGTGACCATGACGATCGGCCTGCTCCTGCTCTCGTAGGCGAGCTTCCCGCTCAGTGCATGAACTGCTCGCGCACGATGCGGCCCTTCTCGACCGTATAGACGCCGGCCTCGCGCAGTTCGGTGCGCGCGCCGTCCTTCGACTCGACGGTCATGGTGAAGATCACCGTGAAGCCCGTCGCGCATGCGAACGGTCCCTCGGCCTTCGCCGAGACGATCGTGTTGCGCGCGGTCCACCACGCGCTCTTCTCGGCGACGCCCTTCATGCCGTCGAACACGCTGCCGTCGGCCTCGATCGACTCGATGCGGCGGTGATACCAGGTGCTCTCCGCGTCGCAGGCCTTGCCTGCGTTGAAGAGCGCGACCAGCGACTCGCCCACCTCGCGCGGCGACGCGCCCTTTCCGCTCGAGAGCTTCTTGCGGCGGAGGTGCTTGAACTCAGGCGCGCGCGCCGCCTTCGCGGCGTCCTTCGCAGCCTCTTTCGCGGCCTCCTTTGCAGCCTCCTTTGCAGCCTTGCGCGCAGCCTTGTCGGCGCGCGCGGCGTCCTTCGCCGCCTGCTCAGCCGCCTTGTCGGCGGCCTTCTTCAGGGCCTTCTCGGCGTCCTTCGCGGCCTTCTTCGCGGCTTTCGCCGCGCGGGCCTCCGCCTTCGCGGCTTCCGCGGCAGCCCGCTCGGCGGCCTTCCGCTCCTTCTTGCCGGGCTCCGCCATGGCGACGGCGGCATCGGCCGCTGCGACGGTCGGGTCGGTGATCTTCCGGTCCTTCTTCGACATGGCTGCGTCTCCTCACGAGTGCGGGAGACGCGATGCTACTGATCGCGTGCAGCGGAAAGGGCGGTTTCCGTAGGGGAAAGCGCCTATCTTCACATGCGATTCGGACCTTGCTTGGGGCCTTGCCCGGGGCCTTGCCCGGGGCCCTGCTCGGGAGTTCGCGCGGGAGTTCGCTTCCGACCGCGCCTGCGCGCGGCGATCCACTGCGACCCGTCGCGTCAGTCCTCCGACAGCTCGACCGTCCAGTAGGCCTCGTCGAGGAAAGCCCGCCACGACTGGTACTTGGGGCTGCCGAGGCGCAGCGAGATCGCAGGGTTCCTGCGCGGCTTCACGGGCACCTTGATCAGCCGCATGCTGGCCTGGTCGGGCGTGCGCCCGCCCTTGCGCATGTTGCACTTCACGCACGCGCACACCAGGTTCGTCCACGAATTCTCGCCGCCCTGCACGCGCGGCTTCACATGGTCGAGCGTGAGCTCGCGCGTCGAGAAGGTCTTGCCGCAGTACTGGCAGCGGTTGCCGTCGCGCGCATAGATGTTCCGGCGGTTCAGCTTCACCTGCTCGCGCGGCAGGCGGTCGTAGCCGAGGATCCGCACGATCTTCGGCACCGCGAGCGTGACGCGCGCGGTGCGCACCCAGTCGTGCTGGTCGGCCTCGAACTCGCGGCGGAAGTCGCTCAGCTCGCTCCAGGTCGAGAACGGATAGGTGACATACGCACCTTCCTCGACGGCGACGACCTCCGCGATTTCCTTCGAGAGGAGGACGAATGCCCTGCGCGCGTCGATGACGCGTATCGCGGTGAAGAACCGGTTGAGGACGAGGACCTTCGCGTCGAGCCCGCTCGCGGGGCTGCTTGCAACCGCCGACATCGACTCTCCTGTGTCGCGGCATCCGTTCCGCAGACCATGGAATCGTAGCCCCCGCGGCGCGGCGCGCAACGCAAGTTCAAGGATTCCGTGAAGGTGGCCCGCGCGGTCAGAGCCCGAGCGCCGCGCGTTGCGCGTCGATCGCGCCCGGCAGCAGGATCACGGGGGTCTCGGGCGGCACATGGTCGGCGAGCAGCTGCGCGACCAAGGCGTGCGGAAGGCGCCCTTCGCCGAAGCGAACCGAGGAGAACAGGCCTGTTTCGGCGGTCTCGGGGGTTTCGGCGGCGTCCGAGAGCAGCACCGCGGCCGCCGTCGGCCCGAGGTGCGCGAACATGCGCGCGAGGTGGTCCTCGGCTTGTGCGAGCATCGAGGGCGCCATCATGTCGGCGGGCGCGAGCATGACCTCGAAGGGGCCGCCCGCGCGCTCGCGCAGGACGCGCATGCAGGCGTGGACATCGCCCATCGCATGGCGGTGGTGGGGCCGCAGGCAGAGCGTGCGTCGGTGCGCCTCGAGCGCGGGCGCGATGCCGTCGAGGAACTCCGCGAAACGCTGCTGGCCCGCGCGCATCCAGGTGCGCGGCTCGTCGTCGAACAGACCGTCGGCCAGCGTGCCGCTCCACGACACGATGCGGCGGGTCGGCAGCTCGGCGTCGATCACCCAGCCCTCGGCAAGCGGATTTCCCTCGACGAACGCCGCGAACGCGGCGGCGGGGCCCTGCGTCGACATCGCGACATGAGAGCAGCACGGCATGTCGACGGCGAGCATGCGCGCGAGCGCCTTCGCGTCGTGCAGCAGATGCACGGGGCGGGTCGCGGCGCCGTGTTCAGCCACCGCGGTACTCGCAGCGGCTGGTGCAGGTCTCGCACACCACGACTTCGGAAAGGAGCGGCAGCGTGGGCTTCAGGCGGTCCCAGATCCAGCGCGCGAGCAGCTCGGCGGTCGGGTTCTCGAGGCCCGTGATCTCGTTCAGGCAGCGGTGATCGAGCGCGTCGTGCACGGGCGAGATCGCCTTCTTGATGTCACCGTAGTCGACGAGGTAGCCGCGCGCGGGGTCCATCTCTCCCTCGACCACGACCTCGACGCGGAACGAGTGGCCATGCATGCGGCGGCACTTGTGGCCGTCGGGGAAGCAGGGCAGGTAGTGGGCCGCCTCGAACGAGAAGCTCTTGCTCAGTCGCACGCGCATGGGGGCCGCAGTGTAGGGGCGGAACGCGCGCAAAAAAGCACGCAGGCCGCGCGGGGCGGCCTGCGTGGTGCGTTGCGTTGGATCGGGGATCAGCCGGCGGCGCCTTCGCCGCCCTCGACGCTCTTCAGGCCGCGGCGCTGGTCGCGCAGGCGGCGGCTCTTGCCGAAGCGGTCGCGCAGGTAGAACAGCTTCGCGCGGCGCGCGTCGCCGCGGCGGACGACCTCGACCTTGGCCAGGCGCGGCGAGTTCAGCGGGAACGAGCGCTCCACGCCCTCGTTGGCCACGATGCGGCGCACGGTGATCATCTCGTGGATGCCGCGGCCGGTGCGCGACAGCAGCACGCCCTGGAAGATCTGGATGCGCTCCTTGTCGCCTTCGATGATCTTGTAGTGCACATCGATGGTGTCGCCCACCGAGAAGTTCGGGATCTCCGACTTCGGCTTCATCTGCTCGGCGACGACGCTCTCAAGGACCTGGGTGCGGTTCAGCTTTGCCATGGTTCGATTCCTCATGCGCCTTCAGGCGCGGCTTGCCCGTGCAGCCCTGCGTCTTCGGACGCCGTTCGCCGCGTGGGACCTGCGACATGCGCATCGGCCTTGTTGGAACTGGCCGGCGGCAGGGGTCGCTCGTGTGCGAGT
>JBJTOV010000141.1:0-7834 GCA_046074745.1 Planctomycetota bacterium
GTTGAAGTCGTGCGCCACGCTGCCCGCCATGCGGCCGAGCGCCTCCATCTTCTGCGTCTCGCGGAACTGCGCCTCGCGCGCCTCCTGCTGGATGGCCGACCCGAGCACCAGCGTCGCGATGCGCAGCGTGTCGACCTCGACCTTCTCCCACGACTGCAGCTGTGCGCACGCGTCGAAGCCCATGAAGCCCCACCAGCGCGGCCCCGAGAAGATCGGCTGCACGAGAAGCGACAGGATCTCCTGCGACGAGAGCAGCGGCTGCTCGGACTCGGGGAAGTCGCCGATGTCGCCGAACACGGGGTGGCCCGCCGACAGGAGCTCGGCCCAGCGGCCGAACCCGGCGGCCTGCAGCGGGATTCCCTGCAGATCGGGATTGTCGATCTGCGGCGACACCCCTGGCGCCGCCCACTCGAAGCGCTGGCTGACCAGCCACTCGTCGCCCTCGTGCTGCTGCACTTCGAAGATGTACACGCGGCTGACCTGCGTGGCCTCGCCGAGGATGCGAAGCACTTCGGGCACGAGCGAGCCCCACGGCCCCGCGCCCGACATGTGGCGCGCCGCGCGTGCGACGGCGTCGAGCACGGCGTCGCGGCGCGCGAGCTTGGCCTCGGTGGGCAGGCCGCTCTGGTCGCGGCGGGTCGGCTGCTGCGGAACTTCCGCCATGCGCGGAAGATACCGCGGCCGCGCGTGGAGGCGAGCCGAACCCGGATCGGCGGGACTTCCGACAGTTCGGAAACGCCGCGGATTCGGCTGTTTCGCCTAGCGGCTCCGCTCCCAGCGCTCGACCACGGAGCGCAGTTCCGCCTCGCTCGACTCCGCGGCTTCGGGGCCGAAGTACTTGAGCTCGAGCATGGTGATCTCGTCGCGCAGCGACTTCGCCTTCTCCGGGGAAAGGCCGCTCGTGGCCGATCCTTCGAGCCGCCGAAGCGAGGTCACGACGCCGAGCGGCGTCATGCGCGACGGAGCCCACGGCGCAGCCTGCGCCGCGGGCATGGCCGAGCGGCGACGCGCGGCGAGCGCGCCGAGCGCGGCGAGCGCCACCGCGCCGAGCGAGGCGAGCGCGATGCGCGCGGGCGTCCAGAACGAGGCGTGCACGGGCACCGAAGCGCCCACGACGGGCATGATGTCGAGGTCGTCGTAGAAGCGGCTCTCGAGCTTCGCGTCGACGCCCGCGACCAGCGTGGGCAGCGTGAACGCGCTTCCCGTCGCGCCGCCCGTGCGCTCGTAGGTGACTCGGAACGAGCGCTCGATGGGCAGGCGGTACATGCCGTCGGCGTCTGGCTCGGGGTAGCCGTCCTTCGGCGCGGTCGGGCCGCCGCGCATCATCATCATGGGCGACGCGTTCGCCGAGCCCGAGGCGAGCACCACGGGCGGATCGGCCAGGATGCCGTCCTTCGCGAGCGCGTATCCGTCGAGCGGCTGGTCGAGCCCCGCGAGCACCTCGCGCACATCGGGCACCACGCCCTTGCCGCGCATGCGCACCTCGAGCACGACCTGGTCCCTGCGCTCGCCGCCGGCGTCCGCGCCGTCGTTCACCGCGCGCACATCGACGAGCTGCGACACCTCGAGGTCCATGCATCGGCGCGGCGCGTGGCGCTCGCCCGCGGCAAGGAGCGGCGTGTTGCTCGGCAGCGCGAGCGTGACGGGGCCCGTCTGGTCGGTGAACTGCATCTCGAGCGCGAGCGCAGGCAGCGCGTCGACCGCGGGGTCCTTGCGCGACAGCACGATGTACGCGAACGGCTTCTCGAGCCAGCCGTCCTCGCCCTCCTCGACCACGCCGCGCGGCGGCATGAACGCGTCGAAGAAGCCGATCGCCTGCACATCGAACTTGGCGGAGAGGGTGTCCTCGATCAGCTTCTGCAGCTGGTCGCGGTGGTCGACCGGCCTGAACTGGTTGCCGACGCGGCTGTAGACGCCGTTCTGCAGGTACTTCGAGAACCCGCCCGTCTCGCGGTCGACCGAGTTCGTGAAGCGCAGCGAGAGCAGCACCCCGAACGGCCGCCCGACGCCGACTTCGTCGGATCCGTCGATCGCCATGCGCAGCTTGATCTCGTCCTTCACGAGGTCGCGGTAGAGCTCCTCCATCGCCCGCATCGACGCGCCCGCGGGGTGGTCTCCGACCACGCGCAGCGCATGGCGCACGAGCCGCGGCTTCACCTCGGGCGCCGCGCGCTGCACCGCGGCCTCGACCTGCGCGGCGAAGCCCGCGACATGGCGGTCGAACGCCTCGGGCTCGAGCGTGGCCAGCGACTTCCTGATCAGGTCGATCTGGTCGTCCTGCAGCGTGCCTTCCTTGGGAAGGTCCTCGGGCCGCAGGAAGTTGAGCTCGGCGGTGCCCATGGCCGCGCCGAACCAGCGGAGGTGCACGCCGAGGTCGTCGCGCGTCTCGCCGCGGGTGAGCGCGGCCACATAGCGCGCGGCGGCGCCCGCGAAGGCCTCGAACGCGGCCTTGCGGTACTCGTTCGTCTGCACGGGGTCCTGCGCGGTCTTCAGGCCTTGGCGGAACTGAAGGCGGTCGTAGGTGAGCGCGGCTTGCACGACGGCCAGGTTCCACGCGTCGGGGCGCTGCGCCACCGCGGCGTCGATCAGCTCGATCGCCACGCCGTAGCCCTTGTCGACGAGCTGCGCGATCTCGCCGTCCGAGCGCTTGGTGCCCGTCTGCTTCATCGCGTCGCGGCTGCGCCAGTCGCCGTTCAGGCTGCCGCCCATCGTGGTCGCAAGCGACGCGGCGGTCGCGGGCGGCATGCGGTCGAACGGCCCGAACACGCGCTCGATGTCGGCGCGCTCGTACACCTCGGTGCGCGCATGGCACGCCTGGAACGCGGGCACGATGCTCGGCAGCGCGCGCGGCTCGATGCCCGCGTCGCGCAGCGTGGCCACCAGCATGTCGAGGCGATCGAGGTTCCTCCGCTGCCGGCCGCGGGTGAGCGGCGCCATCGGCATCGCGTCGCGGTAGAAGCTGAAGTACATCATCATCTCCTCGGTGTACTCGACCTGCGGGCGCAGGCGGCCCACCCAGCGCCCCAGGAAATGGTCGGCGTACGCGGCGGCCTCCGCGGGAGAGGCGCCGATCGCGGCGTCGAGCAGCGCAAGCGCCTGGTCGGTCTCGTCGGCGATGGTGGCGATGGCGATGCACGCCTTGCGCGCGCGGGTCGCAAGCGACGGCTCGAGCGCGCGCAGCCATTTCTCCGAGGGAATCGCGCGGTAGAGGAGCTGGGCGTTGCGCCCGATGAACTGCTGGTTGCCGCGGTCCTGCACGGCGCGCTCCATCTCGGCCACGAGCGCGGTGGTGACCATGCGCAGCGGCACGCGCAGCGCGGCCGAGTCGACATCGTCGCGTGCGAGCAGGATGTCGACCGACTCCTTCAGGTTCAGCGTGATCGCGGCGCGCTGCTCGTCGCCGACCTGCATGTTGCCGATCTGCGCGGCGCTCAGCGCCAGCTGCTCGAGCGCCGCGGGTCCGAGCGCGGCGCTCGCGAACACCTGCGCGAGCCACGGCGAGACCACCGTCTTCGGCACGCGGTTCATCTCGGCGATCGCCAGGCGCAGCGCCTCGCGGCGGCGATCGGTGTTCTCGTTCTCGAGAAGCGCGGTCTCGGCCAGGATGCCGAACGCCTCGAGCACGAGGCGCTCGCCCTCGGGGCCTTCGCCCGCCTTCTTCGCCAGGTCGAGCTTGTAGCGCCCGTGCACGATCAGCTGCGTGCCGTCGGCCTTCGCGCGCGCCTCCTCGAGCGGCGGCAGGAAGCCGTACGCCTCGGCCAGCAGGCCGCCGCCCGCGAGGAAGTCGACCGTGCGCCTGCGCGTGGCATCGTCCTTCGTGCCGAAGTAGCGCGTGCCCGCGCGAATCGCGCCGACCATCGCGCCCGTCGAGTACTTCGCCGCCGCCTGCTGCAGCATGCGGCCGAGCGACTGCAGCTGCCACGGCTTGAACTCCGCGGGCGCCGCGTCGGCGAGCGCGAGCACCTCCTCGGGCAGCAGGCCCATCTCGCCGCGGTTCATCGACTGCAGGATCGCCGCGTACACGGGCTCGGCCTCGGGAAGCGGGCGCGAGGCCATGTACGACGCGAACACCGCCCACTCGCCCGCCATCACCTGCAGGTGGATCCAGCGGGCGAGCTCCATCGGCTGCGCGGAGAGCGCGTTCGGCTGCGCCACCTGCCCGAAGCCAAGGCGCGCACGCGCCGCGAGCACCGCCTCGGGCTTGCGCGTGAAGTCCATCTCGCGCATGAAGTTCGCGATCATCTGCCCGCGCTGCATGTCGGCCGACTTCTCCGCGGCCAGGCCGAGCTCGGCCTCGAGGTCGACGCCGAGATCGGCGTAGTACGCGCGCATGCCGTCCTGCGCGGGCTCGTCGAGCGCGAGGTACATCTCCTTGAGCCACGCGATCTCCTCGGGCGAAAGCTGCGGGCCGGCGGGCTGCGCAGGCGCCGCGGCGCCCGGCGCGGGGGGCGCGCCGAGCGGGCCGTCGTCGGCGGGCGCTCCGCCGTCGTCGGGCGAATCGACCGGCTGCGACGCAGGCGACACGACCGACGCGGGAACCGCAGGCGTCGCAGGCACGATCCGCACGGCCTTCACCTGCGCGTGCGCGGAAGCGGAAAGGGCAAGCGCCGCGGCGCACACCGCGCCCAGACCAAGGGAGTTTCGCTCGTTCATCGTCGTGCCTCGCGTTGCGTCGTTCACCAGCCGTCGCCGATCTCGCCGTTCATGCCTGCGCCGTTCGAGGGCTTGTCGCCCGGCCTGTTGCCGCGGCGGCCCGGCCGCGGCTGGTTGCCGAGGCCGTTGCACTTCCCCGTGGGCGAATCCTTCGGGCGCGGCTTCGCGTACAGCTCGTCGAGCGAGCTCTGCTCGAGGTTGAGCACGAGCTCGCCGTTCTTCTCGTGGTTCGCCACCACCTCGGGCGCCGCGCCGCGCGCCTTCGCGTCCTCGGCGAGATAGCGGAAGTTCTGCCGCGCGCGGCTCGCGACCTCGCGCCAGTCCTCGCCGGGCTTGCCGGCAAGGCGCATCAGGCGCGCGCCGTAGTAGTACGCGGTGGCCAGCTCCTCGCGCGCCTCGCGCGCAAGATCGGCGGGAACATCCGCGCGGTCCTGAGCCTCGTACAGGAAGTCCTCGAGCTCGTTCGTGCCCGCGGCGACATCGCCCGTCCGCACCAGCGCGCGCGCCTTGGCCACGCGGATCTCCTCGCGCACGGGTCCGCCCGTCTCGTCGACGAACGACTGCGCCTCGGAAAGCGCGTCGGCCGTGCGCCGCCACGCGGCCGAGGCCACCGCGTAGGCCGCCTCCTCGCGCGCGTTCGCATCGGTGGCCGCCTGGCGCAGCGCGGCGTCGTCCTTGCCGAACGCCGCAAGGCGCGCGTCGATCGCCGCAAGGTGCGCCTCGTAGGCCTTCGCCTGCAGCGCAAGCGCCTCCTTCTGCGCGTCGTCGGCCTTCGCGACCAGCTCGGCCGCGCGGCTCTCGCGGTACGCGGCCTGACCGGGGCCGAAGTGGAAGGCGATCATGCCGACGGGCACCAGTGCCCACAGGGTCCATGCGACGCGGGAGAGCTTCATGCGGTGGTTCCTTCGATCTGTGCGCCGCGCGGCGCGGCCGAGGCCGTGCGCGCGTAGCTGCGCGGGGTTCCGTAGAGAAGAAGCAGGGGGCCGACCAGTCCGAGCAGCGCACAGCCCGTGCCGAGCGCGAGAAGGCCCGCCTCGCGCAGGCCGATCGCGTCGGACACGCGCGGCGCGATCATGGTCAGGCCGTCGAGCACCTCGCGCGGCAGGTGGCGCGTGTTTCCGTCGTGGTAGATGCCGTCGAGCCTGCCCGCCAGGCTCTTCAGCGTCCACTGGTCCTGGCGCGACGCGTGGCCCGCGAGCATGGTGGCGCGGTTCGGGTCGCCCACGCCGATCACGATCGCGTCGGCGATCGACGCGGGCCGCGCGGGCACATTCACGGGCTTCGAGAGGTCGCCGTCCGAGATCACGACCAGCGTGGTCGAGCGCCGCGCCCAGCCCTTCGACATCTCGAAGGCGAGCTCGATGCCCGCCTGCAGGTCGGTCTCGCCCGACTTGAACGCCGTGTACAGCGGCAGCCCGTCCATCAGGTTCGACAGCACATTCTTGTCGGTCGAGTCCTGAAGCATGGGGAACGCCTTCGTGTAGAAGGCCACCATCGACACGCGGGTGTCCTTCATGTCGAGCCGGTCGAGGATTCCCTGCAGCACCTTGCCCGCCCACACGCCGCGCATCGACTTCTCGGTGCCCGGGCCCGCATCCGAGAGATTCATGCTCGGCGACACATCGAGCACCACGAGGAGCTGCCGCGACGCGCGCGGATCGGGCTCGACCTCGGTCTCGACCGGGTCGTGGAGCGCGAGCACCGTGGCGCCGAACGCCGCGAGCGCAAGCCCCGCGATGCGCGCGGCAGGCGCGAGCCGCGCCCACGCCGCGGGCCGACCCGTGGGCCCGAAGGCAAGGCGCGCCACCCGCGCGGTGCGCCGCGCATGCAGACGCTCGGCCACCGCCGCCACCACGAGCGCGGCCACGCCCGCGGCAAGCGCCGCGGTGAACGCGTTCGCGCCGAGCGCCGCGCCGGTCACCATGGCGTGTACCTCGCGAACAGCAGGCCCGCCGCGTGCAGCGCCAGCAGCGCGAGCGCGGCCAGCGCGAACGGCGCGAACTCGTCGAGCGGCACCGTGCCCACGGGCGCGAAGCGCGCGGGCTTCATGCGGTCGATGTGCGTGAAGATCGCCTTCAGGCTCTGCGCGTCGGTCGAGCTGAACGCGTCGCCGCCCGTCATCTCGACGAGGTCGCGCACCTCGGCGGGCACCTCGCTCTCGTCGATGTGGATGTGGTAGACGGTGATGCCGTCGGCCTTCAGCTCCTCGCCGACCTTCTCGGCCTCGCCGCCGCCGAGGTCGGCGCTCATGCCGTCCGACACGAGCACGATCAGGCGGTCGCCGTCCTGCGCCTCGGCCAGCATGTTCTTGCGGCAGAAGCGCAGCGCGCCGCCGATCATCGTGCCCATCATGTGCGTGGGCTGGTTCTCGGGGTTCGCGAAGGGCAGCGCGTTGCGCACCGCGTTCAGGTCCTTGGTGAGCGGCATCCAGCGGATCTGCTGCACGCCGAACAGCGTGAGCCCGAACGCATCGCCCTCGCGCGCGCGGGTGAACTCCTCGATCGCCTGCGTGGCGAGCTCGTAGTTGCGCCCCGCCATGCTGCCCGACACATCGAGGCAGATCTGGATGTTGGTGAGCGAGCGCTCGCGGCGCGGCTGCTTCATCGTCTGCGGGCCCGCAAGCACCACGATTCCCGCGGCAAGGAGGAGGAGCGGCACCGCGTCGAAGAAGCCGAGCAGCCGCGCGAGCCACGGCCGCGCGGGGGCGTCGCCATGGTCGGCCGGGCTCACCACGCCCGTCGGGCGCGCGACCACCGTCCACGCGAGCAGCACGGGAACCGCCAGGAAGAGCAGCACCCACGGATGCGCGAAGGTCATGCGCCGCCTCCGCCGCGCAGGCGAAGCGCGTCGATCTCGGCGAGCGCGCGGTCGCGGTCGCCGGCGGCCGGCGCATGCAGCCACGCCTCGACCGCGCGCACGACGGCCGCCGAGCGCGGGTCGTCGCGCAGCGCCGACACGGCCTGCGCAAGGTCGCGCGGCGCGCCGTGTGCGCGCAGTTCCTGAAGAAGCAGGAGCTCGAGGCGCGCGCGGCCCTCGGTGTCGAGTTCGCGCGCGCGCGCCTCGTCGACGATCGCGAGCAGCCGTTCGGCCACGGTGGGCTCGGGCGCGGGCGGCGCCGCGGGCGCAGGCTTCGGGCGCAGCGCGCGGCGCACGAGCACCGCCGCGGGCACCGCGGTCCACG
>JBJTOV010000142.1:0-5540 GCA_046074745.1 Planctomycetota bacterium
CGTCGGGTGACCAGATGTGGAAGCCCGGTGCCCCATCTCGGCACGACGCCGCCGCCCCCGGGCGGCGGGTGCCCATCTCGAAGACGATGGGTCGCCCAGTCTTCCAATCTCGCGCGGGCCGCGGCGCGCAGCGCCGGTCACCGATCCATCGGCCTTCGGCCGACAGCGTCTGTCGACACCCTGACGATTCATGTCTCCCCAACCTTCAGGTGCGGCACCACCCCCGCGATACACCCGAAAAGCACAACGAGCCCCGACCGATCGACGGGGCTGCGTGTGTTGCGTTCAGCGTGTCACGCGTGGCGTGGGCTGCAGATCCGCCGTCTCCTCACAGCGAACCTGCTCGCGCAGGCGGTCGGGGACGATCCGCCTGTCACGATTGCCCCGGAATGACCTGTCGATGACAGGACGCGCCCAAGATGCCGCAAACTTCGCGCGATGCAAGGACTTTCAGCGGCTTGCGCCGAAATCACGGACACGCGCATCCGTGAATGCACCGAGCGCCCCCAGAACACGACAGCGGCCCCCGCGTGTGCGGGGGCCGCTGCTTGGTGGATCAGGGCGTTCGCTCGAAGCTCAGTAGGTCGCCGTGCCCGTGGTCGGGCTGGCGGGAGTCTTCGCGGGAACCGGGCCGTTCTCCATGTACCACGCGATGTCGCGGACATCGATGACGCCGTCGCGGTTCAGGTCGCCGTAGGCCAGGTCGCCCATGCCGCGGCGACGCAGTTCCTTCACGCTCACCGCGGTGCGGGGCGCGCCGCCGGTGGCGCTGCTGCCGCAGGAGTCGCCGGTGGCCAGGAAGCCGATCGAGATGAACGAGAAGTCGGCCGAATCAACATCGCCGTCGCGGTTGAAGTTCGAGCGGCTGTCGAAGGTCTTGCCCGTGCCGAAGTCGCCGACATACGCGCCGAAGTCGAGGATGTCGATGAAGTTGTCGGCGGTCGAGTCGCCGCCCTGGAGCGAGTAGCTCGCGGCGGTGTACTTCGTGCCCGACACGCTCACCGAGTTCGACTTCGACAGCGTGTGGCTGGCGTCGGCCACCGCGGCGCAGCTGTAGCTGGCGGCCACGGGAACCTGGGCGTCGATCGCCGCGCCGTCACCCGACGCGCTGAAGGTCACCGAGGGGTTCACGACCGAGTTGTCGCTGAGCTTGATGCGGATCGCCGTCGAGCCACCGCCGAGGATGGTGCCCGCGAGGTTCGCATCCACGGTGAAGAGCTGGTAGCTCGACACGGTCACGGTCGTCGAGCCGTTGGCCACCTGGCCCGCGGGGTCGGTCGCGCTCCACGACACGGTCGTGCTGCCGACGGGATACGGATCCGAGGCCGAGGCGCTGTCCGAACGCGAGAACGACACGGTGCGCGAGGCGCCGCAGGTGTCGTTCGCGGTCGGTGCGGTCAGCGAGACGAGCGCGCCGGCGGTCGTGCCCGCATCGGCGGGGACGGTCACATTCGCGGGCACGCCGGCAAGCGCGAACGCGCCGTAGCCCGACACCGAGGTGGTGTTCGACTGCGAGAAGCTGATCGCGACGCCGTTGTTGTCCGAAACGCGCGACGGGAACGAGCCCGTGGTGAAGACCAGCGCGTCGTTGTCGGCGCACGAGTTCGCGATCACCTTGAAGGTGATCTTCGCGATGTTGCCCGAGGTGATGCCCGACTCGCCGCCGTTGACGCCGGTCGCGAAGCTCACCTTGTTGCTCACCGAGTTGTGATTGCTGTAGATCAGCAGCCCGAAGTCATCGCCCGCGGCGATGCTCTGGTACTCCACGACCGCGGGGTCGTAGCCGACATGCATCTGGGCGCCGACGGCGCTCGACGACATGTTGGCGAGGTTGACGGAGACGGTGAAGGTGAAGCCCGTGGTGATCACGGGGCGGCCAAAGAGCACCACATCGCCGGCGGCGAGGGCGGGGGCTGCGGCCAGGAACGCGGCGAGCACGCCGGCGGAGGCCTTCGCAAAACGGAACGACATGGACAATCTCCTCTGTAGAGGGCGGGAAGACCCGACCACCGGAATGTGCAGCGCGCTGGACGATGGCGCTGCGGGACTCGGAGCGATGATGCCGCGTGAATCGCGCAGCGCGAAGCGCCACTTGCCGTTTTTCTGCAACACATCCGAGCGCGGAAACTGACTCGTCTTCGCGACTTCGCCTTGGCCCGAGAATCTCCGACCGCAAATCGCGCGACCCGCGAATACGCCGCCTGAAGTTCACGGCGCCCCCGCGGGGATGCCGAAGGAACGCCTCGTCCGCGTTGCCCATTGACTGCGTGGGCCGCATGTTCTCGGCCCTTCCAACGGAACGCAGTCCCTGCGGCAGGCATCCTTGGCCGCGTCACTCCAACCTAAACCCGCCTCCGATGACCGCTTCCGCCCATACCCGCCGCATCGCGCTCCTTCTCGCCACGCTCGCGCTGGCGCCGTGCGCCGCCGCCGCCGAGCGCATCGACCTCGTGACTGGTGGCGAGCTTCTCGACGGCGCCGGCTGGCCCATGCGCCCGCGCATCACCGACATCGTGACCGTGACCGGCAAGAGCGCGCATCTCTGGTCGGGGCGCGCGGTTGGCGCGGGCGCGTTTCGCATGCATGCCAAGCTCGAACTGCCCGTGAAGTCGGGCACGGGCGCAGGCCTGCGCCTCGGTTCGAGCATCTTCGGCTTCGACGGCCCGGGCGGCCGCTGCTTCTCCGAGGGGCCGTTCTTCCTTGGCTCGCTCGACATCGTCGATGCCAGCGAGAAGGCGGTGCGCGAAGGCGTGCCGTTCGAGCTCGATGTGGTGCGCGACGGCACCTGGCTCGAGGTCACCTTGAACGGCGAGCGCATGTACCGCGCGCAGATCGACAACGCGCCGATCGGGCGCATCGGCCTGACCGCGGGTTCGGGCGAGCTTCGCGTGGTCGACTGGTGGATCGAGGGCGACTTCACCGCGTGGAACCCGCCCGAATCGCTGTGGACCGTGACCGACGACCGCGTGGACGAGTACGCCGACCCCGTGCTCGTGTCGGGCGCGGGCGGCGCGCTGCACGCGTTCGCAACGGGCGTGACCACGCTCGAACAAGACCAGAATCGCGTCACGGACCGCTTCGAGACCTTCGAGCGCGTGCGCGACGCCGCAGGCGCGTGGAGCGAGTCGAAGTCGGTGCTTGGCGCGGGCATCGCGCGCGTGGCCGCGTGGAGTGACCCCGCGGGGCCGCGCATGGTGGCGATTCGCCGCGCCGCAAACGCCGCGCCGCGCGCCATCGTGCTCGAGCACACCGCGTCGGGTTGGCTCGAGAAGCCGCTCGCGATCGACGGCGTGCCCGACGCCGAGGTCGGGGCGCTGCTTGCCGACCGCCTGCCCGCGCGCGCAGGCTCGACCTTCGACGGACGCCGCGCCGTTCCGCTTGCCTTTCCCGCCGATGCCGCGGCGCAGCTCGGCGTGATGATGCTCGTCGAAGGCGACGCGGGCGCTCCGTGGCGCATGAGCGCCATCGGGCCGTTCGAGCGGATCGCCTTCATGACCGTGCCCGAGTGCACGGTGGCGCTTGGCGTGCAGGGCAAGGCGATCGCCGCCGTTCGACGCTCCGCGGGCGAGTGGGGCGCGCCGATCGCGTGGTCGATGCCGTGGAACCCGTCGGTCACCGCGTCGATGGTGGCGCACGGCGCGCGCGCGGAGCTCCTCTCGGGCGCCGCGCGGCGCGAGACGGGCGTGAAGCGCGCGGTGCTCGATGCGGGCGCCACCGCATGGCGCGACGCGCCGAACGAGCTCTGGCCCGCGCAGGTGGGCGCGATCTCGTCGGTGGCCCTGCCCGACGGACGCACCGCCGTTCTCTTCGAGGGCGGCGAACGCGCGCGCCGCGAGCACATTCTGTTCGGCGTGCTCGACGCGCCCGCACCCGCTGCGGCGGCACCCGAAGCCGGCAATGTCGAAGCCCCAGCGGGCGCCGCGCCCGCGCGGTAGCGCGCCGCGCATGCGGCACGACGCTCGATGGCCCAACGCAAAACCCGGCCGTTGATGCTCCGGCCGGGTCGGGACGATCGTGCGGCGTTCGCCGCGTTCAGGCAGCGGCCGTGCCGGCCACGCCGTCGCGCGTCACATAGAAGAGTTCGCGCGTGATCGGATAGGGAAGCCTGCGGAAATCCTCCTCGACGCGCTGCTTCAGGCGCTCGACGAAGGGGTTCGGGCCCACGCTGATCGCGATGAAGGTGTCGCGCGCGGGCGCGGCCACATAGAAGTCGCCGCGCAGCTCGCCGCGCAGGCGGTCGTAGAGCGTCGACAGCAGCAGGCGCGCCGCGTCGTAGCCGTCCTGCTGCGCCACGATGGCCGCGCGGCCGCCGTCATGCGAGTCGACGAGGCGAACCTCGAGGTCGGGCGCGTAGCGGGCAAGGTTCTCGCGCGAGATCGCGTCGAGGTCGTCGGCCTGCAGGCCCCAGCGGATCATCTGCTCGGTGGTGATCGACACGGTGAGCTGCGGAAGGTCGATCACGAACACGATCGAGGTGCCGTTCACGAACGGCACATGCGCGACCTGCTCGCGGTCGAGGTGCTCGAAGATCGAGTCGGGCTGGATGCGCGGCATGATGCGGGTGCGCGCCACCGACAGCGGCAGCGGCGCGCCCGAGATCTGGTCGCCCTCGAACAGTCGCTCGAGGTAGTTCTCGACGATGTCGTGCGCGTTGCGCGGGTCGCGCAGCACCATGCGGTAGAGGTTCTCGAGGCCGAGGTGGCGGCCGTCGAACACCACATGCAGCGGCCCCGTGACCTCGGCCTGGCGCGAGGGGAACTGCGCGCGCAGCTTCTCGATCACATGGGCGGCGAACGCGTCGGGTTCGAGCGGGAGGTTGTCCATGGCGGGCCTCGCGTGCGGTCGGATTCGGGAACCTGCCCGACGGGCCGTTCCCGCGCGGGCGGAGCGATGCGCGCACCCTGCGCGACCGCTCCAAGCGACAACTTCGGCCACCGTCATGGCCCTCTTTGCCCAACCCTCGAAATCCGTCCGAGATCGTGCGGCGCGCGGCCGCCATGCCGCGGCGGGGCGCCTGACGCGTGCGCCAAAGTCACCCCGCGATTCCCCTACACTGCGGAAATGACCGCTGGTTCGACCCCGAAGGCCGATTTTGCAAACACCCGCGCATCGGGCTCAAGCCCCGCCGAGGCGCTTGAGCGCTGGTTCGCGACACCCGCGGGGCCGACGCGCCCGCTGCTGGTCATCGCTGGCCCGTGCGTGCTCGAGGATGCCGACACCGTGCACCGGATCGGCGACACGGTGGCCGGCGTGTGCGCCGACCTCGGGCTTCCGTATGTCTTCAAGGCGAGCTTCGACAAGGCGAACCGCTCGAGCATTCGCTCGCCGCGCGGCCCGGGGCTGGAGAAGGGCCTGGCCATGCTGGCCGAGATGCGCGCGCGCCTCGGCGTGCCCGTCACCACCGACATCCACGACCCCGACCAGGCCGGGCCTGCGGGCGAGGTCGTCGACCTGATCCAGATTCCCGCGTTCCTGTGCCGCCAGACCGACCTGCTGGCCGCCGCGGCCGCCACGGGCAAGGCCGTGAATGTGAAGAAGGG
>JBJTOV010000143.1:0-3711 GCA_046074745.1 Planctomycetota bacterium
ATGTTGTTCGGCACGATGAGGTTGACCGCCGTGTACTGAACGGCGGCCGAGGCCGTTCCCGCGGTCACCGCGGCGACCGTGACGGCCGCGAGGTGACGCGCCACGCGCTTCGCCAGCAGCGAGCGCTTCTCTGCATTCGACATGATGCGCTCCGCTCGCTCCAAGTGCGCAGGCTGCACCGATCCACCTCGACGCGTGCTCATTCGAAGGCTCCTCGACGGCGCAGGGTCGACGCGCGCCCCGCAGACGACGCGGGCGGGCGGCGGCACCTTGCCTTGGGAGAATCTAACGGAAACCCGCCTTGGAACGGCGATTCATCCGTCGAAATCGGGCTATCGGATCGACTTTGCGGCGCTCGGACGCCGAAGGAGCCTGTTCGCGCTCAGCCTTCGCACTTGGCGCGCTCGCCCGACTCGGGGTCGTAGCGGTAGCAGCAGCCCTGCTCTTCGTCGCGCGTCGGCTTGTGGCTGCCGTCGCAGAAGGGGAACTTCCTCGACAGGCCGCAGGCGCAGACGAAGACGGGCTTGTCGGACGGTTCGACCTTGATCGGGCCGGTGGCTTCGAGCTTGACGAGGCGTGCCATGGGGGGTTCCTTCGGTGGAGCCCTGTTCGGAGGAGCCCCGTTCGGTTGATTCGCGGAGGGTGAAGCGCGTCGCGATGGCGCGACGCTAGATCTCGAGATCGGCCTCGCCGAGCAGGCGGAAGCCCTTCCGGCGCAGCACCTGCCCCGCCAGCGTGTTGTCGTCGGTCGACAGCACGACGGTGGCGTGGCCGTTCGGGCGCGGCATGGTCGGGTAGGCGAAGTGGATGTTGAGCTCGGCCGACAGCAGGAACTTGCACAGGTGGTGCAGCTCGTGGTCCTTGCCGAGCTCGGCGACCAGCACATCGGTGTCGCAGAAGGCGAACTCGTGCTTCTGAAGGATCTCGCGCGCGGTGTGCGGCTTGTCGACCAGCAGGCGGATGACGGCGTAGTCGGAGCTGTCGAGGATCGAGATCGCGCGGACCTCGATGTTGCCTTCGTCGGAGAGGCCGCCGAGGAGCTCGAGCAGCTTGCCCACGCGGTTGTCGAGGAACACGCTGAAGTGGTGCACCATCGGGGGCGCGTAGCCGAGCTCTGTGTCGGGGGGCATCATGCTCATGGGCGCGCCATGGTACCGCGCCACGGCGGCACGGTCGCGGGCGAATCGCGGCGGGAAGTCAGCTCCAGTTCGCGAGGAGCTGCGACAGATCGGCGGCGTTCACCGTGCCGCTTGCGTCGAAGTCGGCCGAGCCCGGACCGCCCCATTGGCCGAGCAGCAGCGAAAGGTCGGCCGCGTTCACCAGCCCGTCGCCCGTGATGTCGTAGGGGTTGATGGGCGTCCACGGGCCGCTCATCGTGGTGTTTGCGAAATTGCCCGAGAAGTTGATGGTGAGCGCGGTCACGCCCGCGGGGAGCGACGCGGGGTCGACCACGGTCACGATCGGCGACATCGTGAGCTGGTCGAGCTTGACGGTCTGGTTCGGCTGCGAGGTGACGCGGCAGGCGAAGTTCGAGGTGGTCGGGTTGGCGAGCGTGCCCGCACCCGAGGCGACGCCCGTCGCGACATAGTTGCCCGTCATGAAGAACTGCGCGTTCGCGAAGCTGGCGTTGCCTGTGCTCGAGATGGGCGAGCTCATCGGCGCGGTCGAGGTGAGCACGAGGTTCGTGAGCTGCACATCGATCGCCTGGCAGCCGAGGAACGGGAAGCAGTAGAGGTCGAAGTGGAAGCTGGCGTCGGCGGGGTCGATGACGACCTGGTCGAGCGTGACGGCCGTCCATGCGGGGTCGGTGGGCGAGAGGCGCGCGTTGGCGCTGCCCGTGACGGCGAGGGTCTTCGTGTCGGTGTCGGAGCTTGTGCCGAGCGCGGTCGTGATCGTGATCTGCACGGTGGCGACCATCGAGGCGCCCTTCGGGCACACGACAAAGGCCTCGCTGTCGGCGCGGCCGGCGGCGGCGATGGCGAGCGAGGCGACGAGCGCGGGAGCGATGCAGGTCTTCGTGGTGTTCACGGGATCTCCTCGTCGGGTCTGGACGGACGACCGACCCCGACAATCTACGGCCGATTGCGCCTGCAACAAGCGGCCGCCGCGCAAACGGACGCAACGGGGCCGCTACCCTGCCCCGATGATCGCCTCTGCAGCCATCGCGGCAGCCTTTCTCGCCCTTGCGGCGGCCGTTTCGGGCCACGCCGGCCCCCGCGTCGCTTCGGCGCAGGCGGATCCGACCGACCCCACCGCGCGATTCAACGAGATCGTGGCCAGCTACGACGCGTGGCGGCTGTACGAGTTTCCCGAGTACGCGCTGCGCAAGGGCGTGCGCGACCGCGCGGGCGAGCTCGGCGATGTGTCGCTGCGCGGCATCAACCGAAGGCAGATGCAGATGTCGGGCATGCTCGAGGAGCTGCGGGCGATCGATGTCGCTCGGCTTGCGGAGCGCGATGCGCGCGACCACGCGCTTCTCGTGCGCGACCTTGCGCTCTCGACCGACGGGTTCCGCTTCAACGGCTGGATGATGCCTGTGGGCGGGCGTTTCGGGCCGCACCAGGATGTGGTGCAGATGGGCGATCTCGGCACCTTCGCCGACGAGGCCGACTTCGTGGCCTATGTGAAGCGGCTGCAGGGCGTGCCCGGCATGCTGTACGACACGGTCGAGGTGATGCGCACGGGCATGCGCGAGGGCGTGATGCCGCCCAAGGTGACGCTGGTGTCGGTGCCCGAGCAGATCCGCGCAGCGCGGCTTGGCATGCGCGAAGCGCTGCGCAAGCCGTTCGCGCGGTGGCCCGCGTCGGTCGATGCGGAGCGGCGCGCGCAGATCATGGCCGACTTCGACGCGGCGCTCGACCCGATCGACACGGCGCTGACGCAGTTCGAGGCGTTCTTCGCGGGCGAGTACCTGCCTGCGTGCCGCGACTCGATCGGGGCGAGCGACATGAAGGACGGCGCGGCGTGGTACGCGCACCAGCTGCGGGTGCACACGACGACCTCGAAGACCGCGCGCGAGATCCACGACACGGGCCTGGCCGAGGTGGCGCGCATCCGCGCCGAGATGATGCAGGTGATCGCGCGCACCGACTGGTCGAAGGCCGACCCCGCGCGCGCGGCGATGCCCGAGCAGGAGCGGTTCGCCGCGTTCATCCGCTACCTGCGCACCGACAGCCGCTTCTACTGCAAGACCCCCGAGGAACTGCTCTCGCGCTACCGCGAGGTGTGCAAGCGCATCGATCCGAAGCTGCCTGCGCTGTTCGGCACGCTGCCGCGCCTGACCTACGGCGTGCGCGAGATCCCCCGCTTCATGGCGCCCACGCAGACGACCGCGTACTACCAGCCGGGCAGCCCGCAGCGCGGCGAGCCCGGATGGTTCTACGCGAACACCTACGCGCTCGACCAGCGGCCGACCTACGAGTTCATCCCGCTGTCGCTGCACGAGGCGGTGCCCGGGCACCACTTCCAGATCGCGCTGGCGCAGGAGCTGGCCGATGTGCGGGAGTTCCGCAAGGACCTCGACTCGACGGCGTTCACCGAGGGCTGGGCGCTGTACGCCGAGCGGCTCGGGATCGAGATGGGGTTCTTCGACGACCCGTACGACGACTTCGGGCGGCTGCTCTACGAGATGTGGCGCTCGACGCGGCTGGTGGTCGACACGGGCATGCATGCGTTCGGCTGGTCGCGGCAGCAGGCGATCGACTTCATGCT
>JBJTOV010000144.1:0-3949 GCA_046074745.1 Planctomycetota bacterium
CCGTTCATCGAGTACGAGTACGGCGTGTGGCATCCGATCGGCGGCTGCAACGCGCTGACCGCGGCGATGGCCGAGGCCTGCACGCGCCTCGGCGCGCGCATCGAGACGGCGAGCCCGGTCGACCGCATCACCTTCGATGGCCAGCGCGCGACCGGCGTCGTCGTGCACGGCGAGGAGCGCCGCTTCGACCATGTCGTCGTCAACGCCGACGCGACCTGGGCGCTTAAGAACCTCATTCCCGAGGGCCTGCGCGCGCGCGACCACAAGGACAAGGCGATCGACGCCAAGCGATATTCCTGCAGCACCTTCATGCTCTATCTCGGCATGGAGGGCGAGGTCGAGCTCCCCCACCACACCATCTACACCTCGACGAAGTACCGGCAGAACCTCGCCGACATCGGCGAAGGTCGATTGTCGGATGACGCGTCCTTCTACGTCTGCAACCCGAGCCGCATCGATCCGACGCTTGCGCCCGAGGGCGACAGCTCGCTCTACGTGCTCGTGCCGACGGCGAACACGAAAGCGGCCGCCGACGGCGCGCCGATCGACTGGAAGAAGGCGGCGCCCGATCTCCGCGAGGAGACGCTCGCGCGACTCGAGAGCGTGATGGGCATTCCCGACGCGGCCAAGCGCGTCAAGGCGGAGATCATGTTCACGCCCGAGGACTGGCGCAGCCAGAACATCAACTTCGGCGCGACCTTCAACCTCGCCCACAACATCACCCAGATGCTCCACTGGCGCCCGCAGCACAAGCTGCAGGGCTTTGAGAACGTCTGGATGGTCGGCGGCGGCACGCACCCGGGCTCGGGCCTGCCCGTCATCTTCCTCGCGAGCGAGATCACCAGCCGACTGCTCTGCGCCGAATGCGGCATCAAGAGCCCGCTCGATGCACCGCTCCCGCGGCGCGTCGACACCACGCTTCCGCGCGAGCGCGGCGGCGTGCTCGCAGGCGTGTGAGCACCGTCGATCCGCGTCCGCTAGCGGCGTCCGCCGCGACCGCCGCCGAAGCCGCCCGATCGCGCGTAGCGACCGCCGCTCGCGTTGCCACCGCCCCAGTTGCTGCCATACGTCGTGCCCATCGTCGAGCGATTGCCCGAGTAGCCCTCGCCGCCCGACTGCCAGCGGTTCGAGTTCTGCGCACGCCAGTCGCCGTCGTTTCGCGCCGCCGCCTGGTTGTCGAGCGCATGGGTCATCTGCTCGTCCTTCACGGTGTTCCAGTTGCCGCTGTTGTAGCGCTCCCACGAACTCGACGAGTCGTTGTAGCGGTACGCGTTTCCATCGTGCATGCCGTACACGTTGCCGTTGTGCTCCACGGCGGCGCCGTCGTCCGTACGCACGGCGCCCCATGAGCCATCGTCGGTCTTGACGCCAGCCACCGTCGCGCTCTCGCCAGTCCTGGTGTTGCCGACGGTCGCAGTGCCCGCCGCAACATCGGCGCCGCGCGCATCGCCCGCGACCACGCCCTTGCCAGACGCGTAGTTGCCCGTCGTCGGGTTGTAGCCCGCGCCGCGCGCGCCCTCGGCCCAGTTCCCGGTGTAGGCGTTCTCCACGTACCCGCGCTGCCCGGCGGCGCGTGCGCCCGTCGCCGAGTTGTACGCCGTCGCGGTGTGCGTCGCCCACGCGTTGCCCGTCCACGCGTTGTAGCCCGCGCTCGTGCGGCTCATCGTGGTCACGTCGCCCCAGTGGTGGTAGCAGTTGCCCGTGGTCGCAGCCCAGCCGCCCGGCCCCCACGCATACGCGCCGTGCGGACCGTATCCGCCGTAGTACGCGCCCCAGTAGGGATACGGGCCGTAGTGCCAGTCATCGCCGGCGACAGCCCAGCCGACCGCCATGCCCATGCCGAATCCAAACGCCCAGCCTGCCCACGGGTTGTAGCACATGGCTGCACCGCAACCGTAGGTCATGGGCACGGGCACCCACACGTCGTCGCAATACGGCACGTATTCGTAGCCCGTTCCGTACACGACCACGCCGCCCTGCGTGTACGCGCCGAAGTAGCCAGGCGTGTAGCCGCACAGGACGTACTGCGGCGTCGCGTTGTACACGCGCACGAAGGTCACGAAGTAGTACGTGCTCGACGGCGGGATCGTGTAGATGTCGGAGGACACGAACGCAGCGACCTTCCACGCGCCATTCATCGTGGGCGCGGTGAACCACACGCCGTTGACCACCGAGTAGAGCGTGCCGTCGCTCACGCGGAAGACCGGCGTCTGGCAATTCTGGAGGACATCCACGGAGGTTCCCGCGATGCGCGACCACTTGGTGACGCCGCCCGCGATCGCAGGCGGCGGCATCGTCTGCGTGACGGGCACGCGCGCCATCTGCGGCACGGTGTTCGCGATCGCCGCTTCCTGAGCCTGCGCGGAGCCAGGAATCGACGCGAGCACGTTTTCCTTCGCGCTGTCCTGCGGGATCATCATGAATGCAGCAGGAAGCTGGTCGGGCGGAACGAAGGCCCAGGGACCGTTGGGCGACGACGCGGTGAACCATCGCCCCGACGCCAGCACGTAGATCGCCATCGATGACTTGAGCTGAAAGACGTTCGCGCTGGTGTTCGAGATGTAGAGCAGTCCCGACGAACCGAGCGGTTGCCACGCCGGCGTGCCGTCGACGACGAGGACTTCCATCGGCGAGCTCGACACGACGATCGCAGGCGCAGACTGCGCGAGCGACGCGGTCTGCGCGCTCGCCGAGCCCGCATCGGAGTTCGGCGCGCTCGGCGCGAGCAGATTGATCGACGGTTGCGAACGCGCCCACGATGCCGCCGCGTCGAGGACTGGATCGATCGACGTCGCGACCGTCCACGGTCCGCCGAGCTGCGCAGCAGTCATCCAGCCGTCGGCGATCTTCAGCCAGTAGTCGCCCGTCGGTCCCTGCATCAGCAGCATCGGCGTGTTCATCACCCGGTTGAAGCGCGAGGTCTGAAACGCAGCCGTCACGGGCTTGCCTTGAATGGGGACGAGCACGGTCGGCGCGGTGACGATCGAGATCGCCGGCGCATCGTTCCTCAGCGGCGCGCTCGGCACGGCGGGCGTCGCCGCCATCTGCGGCACGGCAGCCTCGAAGCGGTCGAGCGCCACGCGAAGGACCTTGCCCTGCGAACGGGACTCGACCTCGGAGCTGATCGCGTCCTGCCCCGCCGGATTCTCGGGGAGCGACACGCCCTTGATCTGGATGTTCGAGAGCTCGACGACGCGGTTGAGCTTGTTGACCTCGGTGTCTGCGCTGAACGCCATCGTGCCGTAGGTCTGCGACTTTCCGTCGGCGGCAGCGACGGCGATCGCGCACGTGCCCGCGACCGTCGTGCCGCTCCATGAGCTCAGCGTCGGCGGATAGACGGTGACGGAACCCGTGCTGATCTTGAAAACCCGCGGCCACGAATGCTCGACGGTGTCGGGCGCAGGCGCTGTCGTCGCGATCGGCGCGTCGTCGGCAGGCGAAGACACGCGCACGGGCGCGTCCTGCGCGACCGCTCCAAGTGCGCATGAGAAAGCGACGGAGATGACACCGAGAAGTGACAGCATGGGGACTCCTTGAGCGGAAATCGTAGCAGCGGCCCTGCGGGCAGCGGAGATGCGGTTCCGCACGTTCCACCGCTCAGAACGCGATGCAAGCATACAACGGGCACGAGGCTGGCGCTTCGCGCCACCCCTCCGTGCCACCCGCCGCGCTCCGCGCGGCGGAGTTGCGCGACCCGCACGATTCGCGGAAGTGAGCGAAGACGCCCGTGTCAGTCTTGCGGTCGCCGCCGCGGCGGCTCCCGTGGTTTGAGCGGTCGCCGCTGCGGCGGCTCCCTCTGGACGAGCGCCGCGCGAGTAAATCGCGACGGCGCTCCCGACACGCGTTTCGAAGGCGGCCGCCGACGGCGCGCCGATCGACTGGAAGAAGGAAGCCCCGCGCGTCCGCGAGGAGACCCTCGCGCGGCTCGAGAGCGTGATGGGCATTCCCG
>JBJTOV010000145.1:0-4108 GCA_046074745.1 Planctomycetota bacterium
TCTCGCCATCGGCAAGGTTCGTCAGCAACCAGATTTCATCCGGCCCGAGCCACAGCGCCACCCGCGATGAACCGGCCACCCGAACCACGCCGCCGGCCCGCCCGGGCAGCGCTGCGCCGAAGGCCTGTCCGGCCACCGCGATGGCCGCGGCATCGCCGCGGACGCGGGCTCGGCCGCGCTGCGCGCCACGCAGACATGCCTGTCGAGCTTCGGCGACAACGCGGGCGAGCTCAACCAGCTGTTCGCGCGCGCCGACGGCGACGCGCTGCGCGTGTCGCTGAGCGGCAACCTTCCCACCGACGGCACCTCGCTCGACCTCTTCATCGACATCGATCCCGGCGCGGGAACGGGCCAGAACACGCTGGCCACCGCGCACCTGCCGTCGCCGCCCGGTGGGTTGGCGCCGCTCGATGGCACGCGTTTCGACGCGGGTTTCGCCCCCGACGCGCTCTACTATGTCAACTCGGTCGGCTCGCTCGTCTATGTCGATCGCGTGCAGCTGCCGACGGGCGCCAAGCTCGCGAGCAAGCGCTTCCTCGGTTCGGCAGGCCTGAACGCGGGCCGCGGCGTCCTTTCGGGCGGCAGCAACCCGAACCAGGTCGAGGTCGCCCTCGACAACACCAACACGCAGGGCATCACCGCCGCATCGGTGTCGGGTGCGGCCAGCGCGACCACGGGTTTCGAACTTCGCATTCCCTTCGCCGACCTCGGGCTGCCCGCCGATTTCCGCGGATCGCTGCGGCTCGCGGCGTTCCTGCAGCGCAGCGCGGGCGCGGTATCGAACCAATGGCTGCCGGGACTGCCCGCGGGAAGCGGCGACCTCGGCCTCGCACCCGATCTGACGGTCGTCGCGGGCACGCAGTTCGTGGCGGTCTCGATCGGCCTCGTCGGCGACATCGACGGCGACGGCACCGTGGGAGGCGCCGATCTCGCCGTGCTGCTCTCGAACTGGGGGCCGCGGACCGCGTCGTCGGCCTCGATCGCGAGCGACCTCGACGACAGCGGCACCATCGACGCGGGCGACCTTGCCGCGCTCCTCGGCTCGTGGGGGCAGGGTTGAGCGCGCGAAACCCGCGGCACACGGCGCGCGAAGCCCGGCCGTGCCCATGATTCCCGTCGCGCTCACCATCGCAGGGTCCGATCCTTCGGGCGGCGCCGGCCTGCAGGCCGATCTGAAGACCTTCCACGCGCACGGCGTGTACGGAGCGAGCGTGGTCACGCTGCTGACCGTGCAGAACACGCGCACGGTGTCGGAGATCGAGTTCGTCGGGCCTGCGTTCGTGACGGCGCAGATCGACGCGGTGATCTCCGACATCCCGCCGCGCGCCGCGAAGACGGGCGCGCTCGGCAACGCGGGCGTCATCGCCGCGGTCGCCGCGTGCGCCGCGCGATTCGCGTTCCCGCTGGTCGTCGACCCCGTCATAGTCAGCAAGCACGGCATGCCGCTCATGGCCGAGGATGCCGTCGATGCGTTCGTGCGGCTCCTGCTGCCGCACGCGGCGCTGGTCACGCCGAATCTGGCCGAAGCGTCGCGCCTCGCGGGCTTCGAGGTCCGCGACGCCGCCTCGATGGAGCGCGCCGCGCGCAGGATCGCCGCGATGGGCCCGCGCCATGTCCTTGTGAAGGGTGGGCATCTCGAGCACGGCGCGACGGACCTCCTCCTCTCCGATGGCCGCGTGCGCGTCTTCGATGGCCCGCGCATCGCATCGACGAGCACGCACGGCACGGGCTGCACGCTTGCCGCCGCGATCACCGCGCGGCTTGCGCGCGGCGAGGCGGTGCCTGCGGCGGCAGAGGGCGCGCGCGCGTTCGTGCGCCGCGCCATCGCCACCGCGCCCGGCCTTGGTGGCGGCGTCGGGCCCGTCAACCACTTCGCGCCCGTGGACGGTGGCGATGCCTGACCAGCCTTCCGCGTGGACGCTCGAGTCGAACTACGCCGCGCTGCCCGAGGCGCTGTACGAACGGGTGGGCGCGGAGCGCTTCCCTGCGCCGCGCGTCCTCGTGGTGAACGCACCGCTTGCGAAGGAGCTCGGCCTCGACCCCGACGCGCTCTCCTCGCCCGAAGGCGCGCGTCTCCTTGCCGGCGAAGCGCCGATCGCGGGCTCGCGGCCCGTCGCGCAGGCCTACGCAGGGCACCAGTACGGGCACTTCACCATGCTCGGCGACGGCCGCGCGGTGCTTCTCGGCGAGCGGCGGCTTTCCTCGGGGGCGCTCGTCGATGTCGCGCTCAAGGGCTCGGGGCGGACACGGTTCTCGCGTCGAGGCGACGGACGCGCCGCGCTCGGGCCGATGCTGCGCGAGTACATCGTGGGCGAGGCGATGCATGCGCTCGGGATCCCGACATCGCGCGCGCTCGCCGTGCTCGCGACGGGCGAGGCCGTCATGCGCGACGGGCCGAAGCAGGGGGCCATCCTCGTGCGCGTGGCCGCGAGCCACATCAGGGTCGGCACCTTCCAGTTCGCGGCGGCGCTCGGCGACGAGGCCGCGCTGCGCGCGCTGGCCGACCATGCGATCGCGCGGCACGATCCCGATCTCGTGGATGCGCCCGCGCGGCACGCCGCCTTCCTGCGCCGCGTGGTGGGGCGGCAGGCACACCTGGTGGCGCAGTGGCAGTGCGTGGGTTTCGTGCACGGCGTGATGAACACCGACAACATGGCCGTCTCGGGCGAGACGATCGACTTCGGCCCCTGCGCGTTCCTCGACGCGTACGACCCCGACGCCGTGTTCAGCTCGATCGACCGTCACGGCCGCTACGCGTACGCGCAGCAGCCGCGCATCGCGCAGTGGAATCTCGCGCGGTTCGCAGAGGCGATGGTGCCGCTCCTCGACGACGACGAGGCGACGGCGATCGCGCGTGCGAACTGGGCGCTCGGCGCGTTTCCCGCGCTCTACCGGCGTGCGTGGGTTTCGGGCATGCGTGCGAAGCTTGGCATCTCGCGGCTCGACGCGGCGAAGGCTACATCAGACGCAGCCGAGCCCGATGCCGAAGCGGAGGGTAAGGGCAAGGACATGCAGGAAGACGAGCGCGAGGAGAAGCGTGAGAATGAGCGAGAGGGAGAGCACGAGTGCCAGGACGGGTGCCAGGACGGGTGCCAGGACGAGTGCCAGGACGAGGACGAGACGCTCGCCCATTCGCTCCTCGACGCGATGCACGCGGCGCGCGCCGACTTCACGCGCACCTTCCGCGCGCTCGCCGAGCGCGCCGAGCTCCCCGACGCGCCCGCCTTCGCCGCGTGGCGCGCGCGGTGGGTCGCGCGTCTTGCACGCGACGGCATGACGCCCGAGTCCGCGCGCGCCTCGATGCTCGCCGCGAACCCTGCGGTGATCCCCCGCAACCATCGCGTCGAGGAAGCGCTCGCCGCCGCCGAGGGCCCTGACGGGCTCGCACCGCTGCAAGCGCTTGTGTCCGCTGTGTCACGGCCTTTCGATCCGCCGCCAGCGCTCGCCCATCTCCGCGACGGTCCGCCCGATTCCTGGTGCGGCTACCGCACCTTCTGCGGTACCTGATGCGCGCGGCGTGCGCTGCACACACGGCGCCACAACCACGGCCCTACACCCACGGCGCTACACCCACGGCGCAAGAGCCGCGACAACCCGTGTCTGCCTTCCGCGCCGAACCCGCACGCAAGCGCCACGCCTCTTGCCGCTCGACCGATCGGCGAGGCCTCAGGCCTCTGCCGTCGTCGGATCGATCACCGTCACGACACGCGAGATCCGGTTCGCGGGGAATCCGCCTTGGCTCGCATGCTCGCGCACCGCAGCCTCGTTCGGCGCGAGATACACGCAGTAGACCTTGTCGCCGGTCACATAGCTGTGCAGCCACTGGATCTGCGGTCCCATGCCGCGCAGCACGCCGCACGACTTCTGCGAAATGGCCTGAAGGTCTGCGGCTGAGAGGTTTCCTGCACCTGGGATCTCGCGTTCGATCACGAACTTCGGCATGGGGATTCTCCAGAGGGTTGACGGGGTCAGTGCGACCGCAGCGTACTTGATTCCGATTGTCGAGGTTCGGGCGTACGAACCACGCCAGCGCTACGGAGTTTCGACGAGTTTCCGAACGGAGCCGTATTGCGCCGATGCCTTCTCCGCCAACTCCGCGGGCATCGAC
>JBJTOV010000146.1:0-4314 GCA_046074745.1 Planctomycetota bacterium
GCGATCCTCCGCCAGGACCCCGACATCGTGTTCGTCGGCGAGGTCCGCGACACCGAGACGGTCGACATCGCGATCCGCTCGGCGCTGACGGGCCACCTGATCTTCTCGACGCTGCACACGAACGACGCCATCTCGTCGATCGGCCGCCTGTTCGACATGGGCGCCGAGCCGTACCTCGTCGCGAGCGTGCTCGAGGGCCTGCTCGCGCAGCGCCTCGGGCGGCGCCTCTGCACCGCCTGCCGCGAGACGCGGCCGATCACCGAGGAGGTCGACGCGCGTCTGACGCCCGAGGAGCGCGTGCGCTTCAACGGCCGCCAGACCGTGGGCCGCGGCTGCGACAAGTGCAACGGCAGCGGCTTCCGCGGACGACTCGGCTTCTACGAGATCGTGCGCATCTCGTCGCCGCTGCGCGCGGCGATCGCGCAGAACCGACCCGTGCACGAGCTGAAGGCGCTGCTCGACCCCGAGTTCACCACCATGCGCGAGGACGGCATGCGCAAGGCCGCGGCGGGAATCACCACCATCGAGGAAGTGCTGCGCGCCACGCAGGATGTCGAGGACTTCTCGAGCGCGTTCCAAGAGACCGCCGGAAAGAAGGCGTAACCGGCGATGCCCTCGTTCCGGTACCAGGCACTCGCCGCCGACGGCGGCACCCAGAACGGAACCGTGGTCGCGCCCGACCGCGCGACCGCGGTGAGGCTGCTCGCCCAGAAGGGCGAGACTCCGCTCTCGATCGAGATGAGCGAGGCCGACGCCGCGCTTGCCGACGGCCGCGTGGCCAAGCGACCGACCATCCCCCGCAACGAGCTGGCCGACCTGATCCGCGAGCTCGCCACCGCGCTCGAGGCGGGTCTTCCGCTGATGCAGGCGCTGCGCACCGTGCGGCGCCAGGCCGCGCGCAAGGGCCTGCAGGTGATCCTCGACTTCATCATCGAGCGGGTCGAGGCGGGCGTGACCTTCCACCAGGCCGCGAAGGAGTACGGGCCGCCGTTCGACGACATGACGGTGGGCATGCTGCGCGCCGCCGACGCGTCGGGCCGCAACGCCGAGATCCTGCACCAGCTCGCCGACCTGCTTGAGCGCTCGGTCGAGCTGCGCCGCGAGGTCGTGGGCGCGGTGATCTACCCGCTGATGATCGCGGGCCTGATCGCGGTGAGCGTGGTGATCCTGATCGTCTTCGTGCTGCCGCGCGTGATGAAGCCCATCCTGCAGGCGAACCTCGAGCTGCCCATGCCGACGCAGGTGCTCATGGCGGTGTCCGAGTTCATGACGGCGTGGTGGCCGGCGATGGTCGCGGCGGTCGTGCTGTCGTGGATCGGCGCGCGCAGCTGGCATGCGAAGCCAGACAACCGCCTGAAGTTCGACGGATTCCTGCTGCGCACGCCCGTCGTCGGCCGCCTGGTGCGCGACATCGCGGTCGCGCGCTTCACGCGCACGCTCGGCACGCTGGTGTCGGCGGGCATCCCGATCCTGTCGGCGCTCAAGATCGTGCGCGACACGCTCGGCAACACCGCGCTCACGAGCGCGATCGTCCAGGTGTCGGACAAGGTCACCACGGGCCAGTCGCTGGCCGATCCGCTCGAGCGCTCGGGACACTTCCCGCCGCTTCTCGTCCAGATCGTGAACATCGGCGAGCGCTCGGGACGCCTCGAGCAGATGCTGCTGCACGCGGCGGGCTCGTTCGACCGGCAGGTGAACAACTCGCTGAAGCTGTTCACCCGCATGCTGCCAACGGTGCTGCTCATCGTGATGGCCCTGGTGGCGAGCTTCGTGCTCGCGGCCATCCTGCTTCCCATCATCGAACTTCAGAGGGCCGCCGGCGCGTAAGCGTGCGGGGCCGACACAGGAGACATCCATGAAGAACGCCAACGCCATCCGCCGCCAGCGCCGCATCCGCCGCGGCTTCAGCCTGATCGAGGTCATCGTGGCCGTCACGATCGTCGCGATCTTCGCCGCGATCGTCGCGCCGAACCTGCTCGGCCGCCTGAAGGGCGCAAAGCGCGACCAGGCGCAGACCGAGGTGAACGCGATCGCCAACCAGGTGAAGCTGTTCCTCACCGAGAACCATCAGACCTCGGTGGGAGCGGACTTCACGCTCGACTCGCTGGTGCCGAACTACCTCGAGTCGACCGACGACCTGCTCGACCCGTGGGGCAACCGCTATGTGTTCCAGGCACCTGGCCTGAACGGCCGCGACTTCGACATCGTCTCGTACGGCGCCGACGGCTCGACGGGCGGCGAGGGCGAAGGCGAGGACATCGTGCACGGAAAGAAGGCCAAGAAGCAGTGATCCGCGCGATCGCCAACCCGAAGGCCGACGGCCCGCGCGCGAAGGCGCGCGGGTTCTCGCTCATCGAGGTGGTGATCGTGTGCATCATGCTGGCCATGGTCGCCTCGACCGTGGTGCCGCGGTTCCTGGTGCTCCAGCGCCAGCGCGAGGAGAAGTCGTTCGTCGAGATCGAGGACCTGATGCGCATGTACGCCTTCCGCAACGCGGCGGGCACGCAGCAGATCGGCCTCTACTTCAACCGCGGCAGCAACGAGCTGACGCTGTGGATCTACGACCTGAACCCGAACGATCCCGAGGGCCCGCGCACCTGGCAGCAGGACCGGCTGAGCAACGCGGTTGCGCTGCCCGACGGCGTCGAGGTCGTGCGCGCGATGGCCGACGAGATCCTGCTCGACCGCGACGAGTGGAACATCACCTCGTATCCCGACGGCAGCCGCCCGCGGATCGAGATCGAGCTCGCGGGCACCGAGAAGCAGGCGCTGCTCGTGCTCGAGCCCTACGCCAGCGTTCCCGTGCGCGCCGACGACCCGCGCGCGATTCTCCGCGAGCCGATCGACCTCGACTCGCAGGGCTCTCCGTACGACCCGTGGTGAGCGACCGACCCGCGATGAAGACCCCGACCGTCCAACCTCCACGCCGAACCCGCGCCCGACGCGGCTTCGCGCTCATGGACGCGGTGATCGGCGGCGTGCTGCTGTCGATCGGCATGGTCGCGGTGCTCTCGGTGGGCGGACAGGCGATGACGATGCAGCGCCGCGGCGAGGTGGATGTGCGCGCGGCGTCGGCGATGGACGAGCTGCTCGCGGCCGTCCTCACCGAGGGGCCCGTCGACTATCCCGAGATCCACCCGATGGCGGGCGCGTTCGAGTTCGGATCGCCGTACGAGGATTTCGAGTACGCCATCGAGATCGAGCCGAGCGGACCGGGCATTCCCGCGCTTGTCCGCGTGACGCTCGTCCACGAGACCGGCCGCGAGTATGTGATCGAGACCATGGTCGCCGAGAAGCGCGGCGAGGAGCCCGACCCGATCCGCGTCCCGCTCGAGCCGATCGACCGCGAGGGCCGCCTCGCAGAACTTGAGGAGCAGCGCAATGCACAGCAAGCCCAGCCGTAGCGCACGCCCGTCCTCGGGCTTCACGATCGTCGAGATGGTGATCGCGATCGCCGTCGGCGCGATCGTCGTCACCACCATCGCCACCGCGACCTCGCGCATCTCGCGGAGCCGCGATGTCGCCCGCGTGCGGCTCGAGGCGGTCACGCGCGCGCAGGCGGCGCTCGACGCGGTGCGGCGCGACCTTTCCTCCGTCATGCGCGACGGCGACCTCTTCAACACGCGCGTGATGCTGCTCAACAACCTCGACTACACCGCGTACGGGCAGATGGAGCGCGACGAGGTGCTCGTCTACAACAACCGCATCCGCCCCACCAAGCGCGACCAGTATTCGGGCGAGGGCAGCGAGTTCGAAACGCAGTACCGCATCGAGGACGACCGCGCGGGCAGCGTCCTGTGGCTCCGCCGCGACGCGGTTCCCGACGAGAACGGCGAAGGCGGCGGCACCGCGACGCCGGCGGTCGACGGCGTGGTCGGGCTCTCGATCGAGGCCTACGACGGCGAGGCGTGGTATCCCGACTGGGATTCCGACGAGATGGGCCTGCCGTGGGCCTTCCGCATCACCGTGACCGCGACCGGCGAGTCGCCCGATGCGATGTCCGAGGATCCGCAGCGCTCGATGGCGGTGCTCCGCACGCAGGTCGCGGTCGATCGGATCGTTCCTCCGCCCACCGAGGAGGAGGATGAAGCCGCGGCCGAGGCCGAGGGCGAGGGCGCGGCTGGCGATGCCGAGGCGGGCGATGAGGCGAAGGTTGACCCGGACGCGGCGCTGAACCCTGACGGCGCGGTGGATGACGGCATGGGCGGCACAGGCGGCATGGACGGCAACAGTCGCGGCGATGACCACCCCAAGCGCGGCGACCATGGACACCGAGGCAACGAAGGCCAAGGCGGCGGCAGGCCCGGCATGGGT
>JBJTOV010000147.1:0-14952 GCA_046074745.1 Planctomycetota bacterium
CGGAAAGATCACGATCACACACGATCTTGACGGCATCATTGGCGAAGTTGACGCCATCATGATGCTTCGCATCCAAATGGAGCGTGCGGCGGGAGGGGGCATCGCGCCCGACTACCGCGCCGCCTACGGCCTGACCGAAGCACGGAGGCGGCGTCTTCGCGCTGGTGCCCCCATCCTGCACCCGGGCCCTGTGAACCGCGGTGTCGAGATCGACGACGCCGTGGCCGACGACCCCGAGGCGAGCATCATCCTGCCGCAGGTTTCCTGCGGGGTGGCGGCGCGCATGGCGGTGCTCTTGCGCGCGTTCGGCATGGCGTGACCGCTCGGGGAGCTCTGCGGCGCTGGCTTCCCTGCCGCGCTCGGATCTCCCAAACCGCCTTCCCCAAATCACTTTCCTCAAATCAGGCGGGGGCGCGTGCCGATAAGGCAAGCCACTCGTCGGGTTTGCATCCGGGTGGATGCGGCGCGACGCGTTGGCGAGCCATCGCCGGAGTGCTGACTGTGCCCCGCAATTCCCAAGACCGATCCATCGCGAAGTCGCCCGTCCTCCACGCGTCCGCGCGCACGGCAGGAGCGCTGCTGTTCGGCGCGCTCACGACCAGCTTCTTCGCAGGCTGCGAGGTCGATTCGTACTTCGACCCGAGCCGCACGGGCTACTTCGAGACCACGCCGACCACGATGCCCGTGCTCGCGCGGCTCGATGTGATCGAGCGCCAGGCCTACAAGGGCGCGACCATCTCGGCGCCGCAGTCCGAGGACCTGGTTCCGAGCGAACTGAAGTACCGCCTCGCACCTGGCGACGCCGTGCGCGTCGAGGTCTTCGAACTGATCAATCCGGGCACGACCGAGGTCCTGCCCGTCACGATCGATCAGACCGGCAACATCCGACTGCCCGAAGTGGGCGACATCGCGGCGGCCGGCCTCACCATCGAGGAACTCCAGAAGGACATCGAGCTCAAGGCGAGCAAGCTGATCGAGAACCCCGTCGTGGTGGTGTATCTCGAGCGCGGCCTTGGCTTCCAGTTCACGATCTCGGGCGCGGTGGGCGAGACGGGCGTGTTCGCCCTGCAGCGCCCCGACTTCAGGCTCTCCGAGGCCATCGCGCTCGCCCGCGGCACCATCGACACCACCCAGCGCGTGATGATCATCCGCGCCGCCGCGCTCGACGACACGCTGAAGCCGATCTACCCGCAGCGCGGGAGCGCTGGTTCCTCTGTGAACACGGGCGGCGCCGACTCGGGCGCCGCTGGCAAGCCCGCCGTCGATGTGGACTCGCTGATCGAGCAGCTGAACGATGGCAAGCCGAAGCCCGCGGCGAACGAGGCCCAGCCTCCTGCGCAGGGCGATGCGCCCGCCGTCGAACCGCCGAAGGGCGCTTCGCCTGGCGCCGTGTCGGGCGCCGCTTCGCGGGGTCTCGTCCAGGATTCGAAGCCCACGGTCGATGTCGACGACCTCACCACGCCGCAGGCCGCCGCCGAGGAAACGACCGCGGCTCCGTCGGGCTGGGTGTTCGACGCCGCGTCGGGCCGCTGGATGCGTGGCCCCGCCACTGCCGCCAAGGGCGCACGCGGTGGCCGCCCCGGTCCCACGCCGACCCAGTCGATGTACGCGACGCGCATCATCGAGGTCGACTACCAGGAGCTCGTGAAGGGCGATCCGAACCTCGATGTGATCATCCGCCCAGGCGACCGCATCTATGTCGAGCCGCCCGAGACGGGCTTCATCTACATCGATGGCGAGGTGAACCGCCCGGGCGTGTTCAACCTCGAGAACTCGAACGGCAAGCTCACGCTGAGCCGCTTCGTGACCGCCGCGGGCGGCCTTGCGCCCACGGCGATCCCGAACCGCGTCGACATCGTGCGCGTGGTTGGCAAGGACCGCGAGGCGACCATCCGCGTCGATCTGGCCGCGATCCGCAACCGTTCGGAGCCCGATATCTATGTGCGCCCGAACGACCATGTGATCATCGGAACGAGCTTCGTCGCCGTGCCGCTCGCGGTCATCCGCAACGGCTTCCGCGCGACCTACGGCTTCGGGTTCCTTCTCGACCGCAACTTCGGAAACGATGTGTTCGGCCCGCCGCCCGAGTCGAACCCGTTTGACTGATCCGTGGAGGCCGGCGGCCGGGCCTAGCGCCGGCAGCCACCGCATGTCCGCACGAACGAACCGAATCCCGAACCCCCGCGCCGCGAGCGCCGTAGCGGTCCGCCCGTCGATGGCGGCCCGCTGCGTGGGCGTTGCCGCGGGTCGATCGGGGTCGGGCGGGTGCGGGGTCCGTGCGCGGCGCGTGGCGGATGGTCGGGGTCTTTCCGCATGAGCGCCATCGGAGGAGCAACGCCGCAGGCTTCGGGCCGCGCCAACGCGCGCGCCGATGTCCGTGCCATCGAGCCGCGCACCGCGATCATCGCGGGCGCCGTCCTGCTGGCGGCGCTGGTGGCGGTGTTCTGGGTGTTCGTGCGAACGCAGGTGCGCTTCGCGTTCGAGGAGCCCGCCGACTGGGGCCACACGCTGTTCGTGCCGTTCATCGCGGGCTACTTCGCGTACATGAAGCGCGACGAGCTGTTCGCGAAGCCCTTCCGGCCGAACTGGCTGGGCATGCCCATCATGATCGTGGGCCTGGCGGGCTACATCGCGTCGACCTTCGGGCCCGAGTGGTTCGTGCTGCACCACAACGCGCGCGGCGCCGCGATCGGCATCACGCTGGTCGGAATCGTGCTCATGGTGCTCGGCGCGCGGGCGCTGTGGATCCTGTCGTTCCCGCTCGCGTACTGGGTGGTGTTCGGCCAGTCGGTCAGCGACCGCCTGCTGCAGCTCGTCACGCAGAGCATGCAGGACTGGTCGGCGGTCGGCGCGTATCTCGGCCTCAAGATCACCGGCATCGATGTCGAGCGCAGCGGAAACATCATCACCGTGTTCGCGAACGGCGACCCGCGGCAGCTGAATGTGGCCGAGGCGTGCTCGGGCATGCGCATGCTGGTCGCGTTCCTCGCGCTCGGCGTGGCGATCGCCTACACGGGCCTTCCGCGGATCTGGCAGCGCGTGGCGCTCGTCGTCGCGGGCGTGCCTGTCGCCATCGCGGTGAACATCCTGCGCGTCTACACGCTCGGCGTGCTGTCGCTCTGGTCGAGCGACTTCGCCGCGGGCGACTTCCACAGCTTCATCGGACTGGTCTGGCTCGTGCCCGCGTTCCTGTTCTACCTCGGCATCATGTGGTTCCTGAAGAACCTGTTCGTCGAGGAGAAGCCCGCAGCGGCGGGGGGCGGCGCATGAAGGCCGAGATCGGGACCATCCGCGCGTACTTCGCGGCGCTGGCGCTGCTCGCCGTCGGATTCGGCGGCTTCTACCTGCTGGTGCGCCAGCTGAACATCCATCTCGTGAAGGAGCGCGTCGAACTGCGGCGGCCGCTCGACTCGGTGCCGACGCGCCTCGGGCGCTGGCAGCGCGTCGGCAGCGACACCGTGTACAGCGACACGCTGCTCGAGGAGCTTGGCACCAAGCGCTACCTCGACCGCAACTACGCGATCGACGGCGCCCCTGCGAAGGGCATGATGTCGGTGCATGTCGCCTACTACACGGGCACCATCGACGCAGTGCCGCACATTCCAGAGAGATGCTGGGCGGTCGGCGGCCTCGAGGTCACCTCGAACTCCGCGGTCGTGCCGCTCGCGATCGACATGTCGGGCTGGGAGCCGCTCGAGGGCGATGCGACGGGCCAGTACCGCGTGACCTTCGTCAACGACGCCGTGACCGCCGAACGCGAGCGGGTGACGATGCCCGTGGGCGAGATCGGCGCGACGACGATCGAGTTCCAGGATCCGCGGCGGCCCGAGATCCGCCAGGTGGGCGGCTACTTCTTCATCGCCAACGGCCGCTCGACGAGCAACAGCTACGGCGTGCGTTCGCTCGCGTTCAACCTGACCGACCGCTACGCCTACTACTGCAAGATCCAGCTGATGCGGCGCGGCACGGTGGACTCGCCCGACGGCTCGCTGATGGGGCCGTTCCGCGACGAGGCCGCCGAGCTGCTCACCCAGCTCCTTCCGCATGTGATGCGCTGCCTGCCCGACTGGCCCGAATGGGAGCGGCGATCGCGCGAGGGCGAAGGAGACGCGACGACGGGCTGAGCCCGGCGCCCGAGGAAACAACCATGGCCAAGAAGATCAACCGCAAGCTCGTGTTCGTCGTCGGTTCGCTCGCGATCGTCGTGGTGCTCGGCGGCGTCACGCTGCTTGCGTTCCGCTACCGCTACGACGCGGAGCGCCACATCCGCACGGGCGACGCGCTGATGGCGCAGGGCGACTACGAGAAGGCGGCCGACGCCTACGGCCGCGCGGTCAACAAGAAGCCGAACAACCTCGACTACCTCGAGAAGCTCGAGGAAGCCACGCTCAAGCAGGTTCCGCAGACCGCCTCCGACGCCAACGAGGAGTACGGCCGTCTGCTCACGGTGGTCGGCGCGCAGGCCAAGGTCGGCCGCAACGACATCGCGCGCTGGCGCCGCTTCCTCGAGATGTTCCGCGAGCAGTGCGAGGTCGCCGATGTGGTCGGCCAGTGGAAGGCGCTCGGCGAGCGCGCGAGCGACATGATGGGCATCGTGCCGAAGGGCGACCCGTGCGAGGCGCTCGGCCATCTCTACCGCGGCTACGCGATGACGCGCATGGTCGATGCGCTGAACGACAGCGAGCGCGCGGGGATCGTGAAGGACCTCGAGACCGCGGCTGCGAGCAGCGTGCTCACGCCCACCGAGAAGGACATCGCCTACGGCGCGCTCGCGCGGTTGGCGGTCGGCGAGTACGCGCGTGCGCGCGCGACGGGCCGTGGCGACCGGATCGACGCCGCGCGCGCCGCTGCGGACAAGGCGCTGGCCACCGCCGAGAAGGAGGCGCCCGGCGGGCTCCGCACCATGCTCGCGCAGGTCGAGCGCCGGATGGTCGACATCCGCGCGGGCGAACAGGGTTCGGTGGCGCAGGAGCTCGACGCGATCCGCGACAAGGTGCTCGCCATGGACGACGGCGTCGCCGCGCTCGAGGCCTCGACCGTGATGCTGCGCACGGGCGCCGATGGCGCCGAGGCGGCGCGCGAGATGTTCGCAGGCTATGTCGAGAAGCACCCCGAGCAGTTCCTGCACCGCCGCGCGCACGCGATGCTGCTGCGCGCCGAGGACCGCGAGTCCGCGCTGCGCGAGATCGAGATCGTCGCGGCGTCGAAGCGCCCGTCGGTTGGCCTGCTCTCGGCGAGCTTCGACGCGATGACGCTCGATGCCGCGAAGCTGCGCTTCGACATCCTGTTCGAGCTCTACGAGACCGCGGCGGGCGATGCGCGCGCCGCGCGCCGCACGGCCGCCGAGGCGGCGCGCGCCGACCTCGCCAAGCTGCTCGCGGGAAGCGCCGACACCTCGGCGCTCGTTCGTTGCGATGGCAAGATGCTGCTCGCCGACGGCAAGTTCAGCGAGGCGCTCATCAAGTTCAACGAGGTGTTCACGAAGGGCAGCCAGATCGACCTCGAGCTCTTCTGGCTCGCGGCGAACGCGAACATGCGCGCAGGTGAGACGGGCCGCGCGGTCGAGCTGATCGGGAAGGGGCTCGAGCGCTCGCCTGGAAATCCGCTGCTTCTCAAGCTGCGCGCCCAGCTCGAGTTCATGATGGGCCGCTACCGCCAGGCCGCGGCCACCGCCGACGCGGTGCTGCTGGTGGTGCCCGACGACGCCGACCTGAAGACCATCGCCGCCGATGCGCGCCGCATGATCGAATCCGATCCCACCGCGATCGCGGCGACCGATCCGCTGGTCGAGTTCGGTTCGCGCATCCAGCAGATGATCGACGCCAAGGACTACGACCGCGCGCGGCGCACCTTCCGCGAGTTCGCGACGGCGGCGAAGGTCGAGGATGTACGCCTCACGCGCATGGCGATCGGCATCGAGCTGCAGGCCGGCGACACCGCGGGCGCGCAGCGCATGATCGAGGAGTCGCTGGTGAAGTTCCCGGGCGACCCCGTGCTGCTCCGCTTCAAGGCGGTGCTCGGCAGCGACGACCCCGTCGAGCGTGTGATCGCGCTCTCCGACGCCACGGGCGGAGGCGCGGGCGGAGGTGCGGGCAATAGTGCCGTTGCGAACTACATTCGCCTCAAGCAGGCCGCACGCCTGCTCGGCGACCAGGCCACGCGCGAGGAGCGCCTCGGTCAGGCAAGCGCGGCACGCACGCGCGCGACCGCCAAGCGGCTTGCCGAAGGCGTGGCCGAGTGGAAGACCAAGGCCGAGGCGTCGGACCGCTCGAATCCATCGTTCCTCGAGAGCGAGTTCCTCGATGCGATCGACCGCTCCGACTACGCCGCGGCCGAGGCCGTGGCCAAGATCGCCGACGAGTCGAGTCCTGACCGCACGCAGGCCGTGACCATGCGCGCGCGTTCGCTGCTCGTGCAGGGCAAGGCCTCCGAGGCGACCGCGCTGCTCGAGCAGGCGATCCGCACGGGCATCGATGCGTCGACGGTTCTCCGCACGCTCGGCGCCACGCTCGAGCAGGCCGGCAACCTCGAGGGCGCGCTGCGCCAGTACGAGGACGCGTACCGCCGCCGTCCGTCCGACATGACGAGCGTGCGTCTCCTCGTCGGAGCGCTCATGCGCTCGGGCAACGCGCCGCGCGCGCTCGAGGTGCTTCGCGAGGCCCGCGCCGTCGCGGGTCTCGACGAGGAGATCGGCGAGACCTGGATCACGCTCGAGGCGCGCATCGGCGATCGCCGGCTCGCGCAGCGCATGCGCGAGAACCGATATCGCGTCGCGCCCGCCGACATGACGAACGCCACCGCGCTCGCCAACCTGCTGGCCATCAGCGCACCCGACCGCGAGGATGTGCTCACCGAGCGCGGCGAGCCCGCCTACACCGAGTCGCAGTGGCGCTCGCTCGACGCCGTGACCCGCAACACCGCCGTCGACCGCACGCGCGAGCTCTGGCGGCGCCAGGCCGAGGACATCTGCAAGGAGGCGACCCGCCGCGATCCAGGGAACCTCGATCTCGCGGGCTCGTACTCGAACCTGCTGCGGATCCTCGGTCGGCCCGATGAGTCGGAAGCCGTGCTGGCGGCTGCGGTGAAGGCCGCGGGAGACTCGGCGGGCTGGCGCGGCTCCGTCATGCTGGGCCAGCTCCAGGTCACCCTTGGCAAGGCCGACGCCGCGAAGGCGTCGTTCGAGAAGGCGATCGCCGACGAGGACCCCGCGACCCGCGAGGCCACCAAGGCCATCTCCGACACGCTGATGCAGGGCGAGCGCTTCGTCGAGGCGCTGCCGTACATCGAGTCGCTGGCGACGGGATCGACCGATCCCGTCACGCTGCTGCGCCTTGCGGAGTGCCAGATGCGCACGGGTCGCATCGCGGAGGCGCGCGCGACCTTCGACCGCGCCGCGAAGGATGTGAAGTCGCGCGACCTGTCGATGGAGCTCCTCGACGGCGCGATCATGACCGCGAACGGCGACGCGCTGCGCATGCAGGGCGATGTGGCGAAGGCGAAGGCCTCGTACGAGGCGGCGATCGAGCCGTATCGGCGCGCGAAGGAGCTCGCTCCGTCGATGCCCGTGCCCTATGTGCAGGACACGATGGTGAAGCGCAAGCTGTTCGAGCTGACGGGCGAGCGATCGCGCGCGGCAGAGGCCTTGGCCGTGGCGGACCGAGCGGTCGCCGTCGGCGCGACCTACTACCCCGCGTCGGCCGCGCGATCCGAGGTGCTGATCGCGACAGGCGACCTGAACGGCGCCGTGGCCGAGCTCGAGCGCTTCCTGCGGGTCGCGCCCGCGGCGGTCGATGCTCGCCGCAGGCTGATCGAGCTCCACTTCCAGATGGGCAACATGCCGCGCGCCGAGGAGTCGCTGCGCGCCGCGATCGGCTATTCGCCGGGCGAATCGGGCTGGCACTACACGCTCGGTGACCTGCTGAGCCGGCAGAGCCGCTTCGCCGAGGCCGCCACCAGCTTCGAGCGCGCCGACATGCTGACCCCCGACCAGGCTGCATTGTTCGCGGAACTCACCGCGCGCATCAAGGGCAAGGACTACCGCGGCGTGGTGGCGGCCAGCCGCCGCCGCGGCGATTTCGTGCGCTCGAGCCCGACGGCCCGCGCGTATGTCGGCGTGGCGCTGATCGCCGCAGGCGAATCGTCGGACGGCGTGAAGACGCTGGCCGACTGCTACGCGGAGGCGCGCAAGGCCTACGACGCGGGCGACTCCACGCCGCTCTTCGAGTGGTACGCGCCCGTGCGCCTCCTCTATCCGCCGCAGCAGTTCGCGGAGGCCGAGTCGCTGATCGCGAAGCTGAACGGTGGCAAGCCGACGGCGCTCGACGCCGAGTACCTCGCGTCGCTTGCGCTCGGAAGCCCCGCGGCCGGACCCAAGCGCTCGGTCGAGCTTCTCGCGCCCTTCGAGTCGGCTGACTTCGCACGGCAGCCCGATGTCGGCGTCGCGGTTCTCGAGCGGCTCGGCACGGCCTACTATTCGAACGGCGACTGCGCGAAGGCCATCGAGCTCTACGAGAAGGCCCTCAAGCTCGCGCCGCAGGCGCACGCGATCCTGAACAACTACGCGTATCTCTGCGCCGACTGCCTGAACGATCCGAAGCGCGGACTGCCCTCGGCACGCCTTGCCGTGCAGATGCAGCCGACGCGCGCCGAGTACCTCGACACGCTGGGCGCGCTTCTGATCGCCGATAACCAGCACCGCGAGGCGCTCGAGATCCTCGATCGCGCCGCAGCGCTCGGAGATTCGTCGCCCGTGCAGGCGCACCGCGCGCAGGCGCTGGCAGCGCTCGGCCGCGGCAAGGAAGCGCAGGATGCGCTGACGAAGGCCGCGCGGCTGCAGCCCGATCCGGCGACGCAGCGCCTGATCGACCGACTCAAGACCGAATTGAAGTGACGGGCTCTTCGGCCCGATGGACGATTCCGAGAAAAGCCATGACCACCGCTCCCACCCGCAGTCCCGCAGATTCCCGCACCGGCGCCCCTCGGCCCCGGCCCGCCAGTCCGGCGGGAGCTGCGGCCCGCATCGATCCCATCCGCGTGCTCCGTGAGCACGCGTGGCAGCTCGGCGCGTCGGTGGTCGCCGGCATCGCCGTGGGCGGCGTCGCCCATGTCGCGCTCGACTTCGCGTATCCGCTCTACTCGGAAAGCGTGCTCTTCGAGCTCGTTCCCGCGCCCGACGAGGTCGGCGATGTGATCGTGCGCGACCAGCGCACCGAGGAGGCGGTCGAGCGACTGGCGCAGACCGAGGCGGCGCGCATGACCTCGAAGGAGCTCCTCGAGCGCGCGCTCAACAACCGCGACATCGAGCAGACCGAGTGGAGCAAGTGGTTCCGCGACGAGAACGACCGCTTCGTCGTGAACGACGCGGTCGACGAACTCATCGACGAGGTCAGCGCAGGACACCGCCGCCGCACGAACTATGTGCAGCTGTCGTGGTCGACCAACCACGCGGCCGACCTCCCCGTCGTGTTGAACCGCATCGCCGACACCTACATCGAGACGCGCCGCGCCGCGGACAACGCGCGCTTCGAGCAGAACCGCAGCACCTTCCAGAAGCAGCTCGACGATCTCGACGGCCAGCTTTCCGCCCTCGGCAAGGAGCTTTCGGGCTTCGTCATCGAGAACAACCTGACCTCGACGAGCGAGGAGCGCAATGACCTGCTGCTCGCGGTCGAGGACACCGCGCGCCGCATCAACGAGACGCAGTCGTTCCTGACCCTTGCCCAGACCCGCAAGACGCAGACCGAGGCGAAGATGGAAGGCCGCCTCGAGCCGACCCCCGACGACATCCGCACGGCGGAAGAGGACATGCAGGTCCTGTCGGCGAACCGCATCCTTCAGGAGCTGCGCGTCTCGGTCGAGACCTATCGCAAGAAGTTCGGCGAGAACCATGCGGCGCTGCGCAGCATGGAGCGCCAGGTTTCGGCCGCGGAGCTTGAGCGCGACGCCATCCTCCAGCAGATCCTGCGCCGCAACCTGAACGCCGACTTCAAGACCTACTCCGACCAGGTCGAGAGCTACACCGAGCTCCTTTCGAAGTTCCGCTCCGATCTCCAGATCCAGGAAGGCCGCCTGAAGGACTTCACCGCGGCGCTGACCACGGTGACCGAGCTCAAGGAGCGCCGCGAGCGACTGCTCGAGGCGCGAGCCAAGCAGCTCGAGGTGCTCGCGAACCTCGACCAGCTGAAGGCGCGCGACGACGCGCGCGCCGTGACCATCGCCAAGCCTGCGGCGACGCCGCGCGAGAAGAGCTTCCCGCTCCTCAAGGTCATGCTGCCCCTTGGCGCGGTGCTTGGCCTCGCGTCGATGCTCGGATTCGTGTTCGTCCGCGAGTTCCTCGACAAGCGCGTGCGCTTCGCGAGCGACCTCGCCGCGATCCCCGGCCTGCGGCTTCTCGGCAGCGTGCCCGATCTCTCGGAGGATCCGTCCGGACCGACGAAGATCGAGCGCGTGGTGCGCGATGCGCCGAAGTCGGTCGCGGCCGAGGTGTGCCGCCAGACCGCGCAGCAGATCCGCAAGGCCTGCGAGACGGGCGGCATCCGCACGCTCGTCTGCATGAGCGGCCTGCCATCGGCGGGCACCACCAGCTTCGTGACCAACCTCGCCGATTCGGCGGCAGCCGCGGGACGCAAGGTGCTCGTGGTCGATGCCAACTTCCGGCGCAGCAACCTGGCCGCCGCGATGGGCACCGAGCCCGACGCGAAGGGTCTTGGCGATGTGCTCCGCGGCTCGGCGACTGCGGCCGAGGCGATCCGCGCGGCGGGTGGCGGCGTCGACATCCTGTCGGCGGGAACCGTCGACAACCGCGTGTTCGAGCTGCTTGGCGGCAAGGACATGGACCGCGTTCTCGCGGAGCTCGCCGCGATCTACGACCTCGTCGTGATCGATGTGCCGCCCGTGGTCGTGGCGGGCGACGGACTCGTCGTGGCCAACAAGGCCGACGGCGCGGTGATCGTCGTGCGCGCCTTCCAGGAGCAGCGTGGCCTGGTGTCCCGCATGGTGGGTCAGCTGCAGGATGTCCGCGCGCAGCTCTTGGGCGCGGTGCTCAACCGTCCCAAGAACCTCGCGGGCGGCTACCTCCGCAAGAACTACGAGGCGATGGCCACCTACTCGGAGCCGAAGCAGGACTGACCGGCGCGAGCGCGCCGGGAAGCGAAGAGGCACAACGCGTGCGCCCGCGGGCGCAGATGGCTGCAAGCACCGAGGCAATGCACCGCATGTCGAACGGCCGTCCATCCCAGCGCGTGCTCATCACGGGTGGCGGTGGCTTCATCGGGTCGCACCTGTCGGAGCTCCTGCTCGACCGTGGCGACGCGGTGACCGTGATCGACGACTTCTCGACGGGGCGCCGCGAGAACCCGGGCCTCGTGCGCCGCGTGGCCGAGCGTGCCGCGCGGTACACGGTGATCGAAGGCGATGTATCGGCGGTGCTGCCAACGCTCGACCCCGCGCGGTTCGACTGCATCTATCACCTCGCGGCCGCGGTCGGCGTGCGGCTCGTGGTCGAGAAGCCGATCCACACGATCGAGACCAATGTGCATGAGACGAGCACGGTGCTGAAGTTCGCGGCGACGCGCGCGACGCCCGTGCTGATCGCGTCGACGAGCGAGGTCTACGGCAAGGGCGTGCGCGTTCCGATGCGCGAGGACGACGATGTCGTCTACGGCTCGACGGGGTTCAGCCGCTGGTGCTACGCGTGCTCGAAGGCGATCGACGAGTACCTGGCGCTCGCGTACCACCGCGAGCAGGGGCTTCCCGCCGTGATCGCGCGGTTCTTCAACACCGTGGGGCCGCGGCAGATCGGCGAGTACGGCATGGTGCTGCCGCGCTTCGTGCAGGCCGCGATCGAGGGACGCGACCTCGAGGTGCATGGCGACGGCATGCAGTCGCGCTGCTTCTGCGATGTGCGCGATGTGGTGAAGGTGCTTCCGCGGCTCCTCGAGACGACGGCGTGCCATGGACGCGTGTTCAATGTCGGCCGCGACGAGCCGATCTCGATCCGCGCGCTCGCCGACCTCGTGATCAAGACGCTCGGCTCCACGAGCCGCGTGCGCATGGTGCCGTACGCGCAGGCGTTCTCCGCGGGCTTCGACGACCTCATGGTGCGGCAGCCCGATCTGACGCGGATCCGCGCGGCGGTGGGCTGGTCGCCGGCGATCTCGTTCGAGCAGACGATCCGCGATCTCGCCGACGAGATCCGTTCGCGGCGCGAGACCGTCGCGTCCACGGGAGGTCGCGCGTGAACCAGGCGGCGGATGTCGCGATTCCCACGCTCGGAACGCCGGTCGATGCCGTGGCGGCCGATGCCGCGATGACGGGCGCCGCGCGCTTCACGGCGCTCGAGTTCCTGAACGGCTACGCAGGTGTGTTTCTCGTGGCGTTCGTGGTCACGCTGGTCGCGACGCCGTTCGTCCGCAGGCTGGCCATCGCGATGGACATCGTCGACAAGCCCGATGAGGTTCGCAAGCAGCACAAGTTTCCGATCGCGTACCTCGGCGGCTTCGCGGTGTTCCTCGGCATCATGGTGGCGATCGCGTACAGCTACGCGCTGGTCGACGGGCCCGGCGGCGCGCTTGGCCCCGTGCCGATCTCGATCGTGGTCGGCATCCTGGCGATCACCTTCACGGGCCTCGCCGACGGTGTGTGGGGGTGGGATCCGCGCCTCAAGATCGCAGGCCAGCTGGTGGCGGCGGCGGCGCTCGCCGTGCAGGACATCGGAACGCGCGTCGTCGAAGGCGCGCTTGCACCGTTCCTCGGCGACCCCGACACGGTGCTCATGACGCTTGGCCCCGTGCTTCTTCACTCGCACGATGTGTACTACTGGTCGGGAACCGCGCTGATCGCGATCTTCGTGGTCGGCGGCTGCAACGCGATGAACCTGATCGACGGGCTCGACGGGCTCTGCTCGGGCGCGGCGTCGATCATGTCGATGGGGCTGCTGGCGCTCGCGCTGGTCATGGCGTCGGGCATCACGGTGGCCGATCCGTTCGAGTCGCTGGCGGGGGTGCGGATCGTGCTCTGCCTTGCGCTTCTCGGCAGCGTGCTCGGGTTCCTGCCGTGGAACTTCAACCCCGCGGTGATCTTCCTTGGCGACTGCGGCAGCCTGCTGATCGGGTATCTGCTCGTGGTCAGCATCCTGCTGCTCGGCGAACATGGCGACACGCATCTCGTGTTCGCGGGGCTGATCATCTTCGCGCTGCCGATCATGGACACCTCGCTCGCGATCCTGCGACGCAAGCTCGCGGGGCTGCCGATGTCGGCGCCCGACGCCAATCACATCCACCACATCGCCAAGCGGGCGCTCGGCGGGGTGAAGCGGGCGGTCGTGTCGCTGTACGCGCTGTGCATCGCGTTCGCGGTGATCGGGGTCACGCTCGGGGTGCTTGCGATCGAGCAGATCGTGCGGCTGCGCATCGTGTATGCGGTGGCGATCGTGCTCTTCGGCTTCATCGGGGCGGTGAGCCTGAAGGTGGCGCTGCGCAACCGGTGGGCGCTCGCGCCTGGCCATCCCCCCGCGCCCGCGGGTGCGGCGACGGCTGAACTGCCCGCGCAGTCGCCCGCGAACGAGAGCAACTCGAAGCCTTGAAAGGGTCAGAATCACCCGATCAGCAGGGTTCCGATGGCCATTCTGGCGCGCCAGAGGGGTTTTCTGGTCATGTACCCGTGCTTCGCGAGGAAGTGTCGAATGCACTCAATCTGCGCAGTGGGGGCGTGTATGTCGACCTCACCGCGGGCCGGGGTGGACACGCCGTCGACGCTGCGAGGGCTGTCGGACCGAGTGGGCAGGTGGTGCTCTTCGACCTCGATGCGGGCAATCTCGCGTTCGCGTCGGCGCGGGTCCGCACCGAGGCGGGGGTCGAGGCGGTGGTCGTGCACGGGAGCTTTGCGTCGGTTGCACGCGAACTGCAGGCGCGGGGCATGGTGGCGGAGGCGGTGCTTGCCGATCTTGGGTTCTCGTCGACCCAGGTCGACGATGCGGCGCGCGGCTTCAGCTTCATGCGCGATGGGCCGCTCGACATGCGGCTCGACCCCTCGCAGGGGGTGACCGCGGCCGACCTCGTGAACCGGTCCGACGAGCGTGAGATCGCGGAGATGTTGCAGCGGTTTGGCGAGGAGCCGCTCGCGCGTCGCATCGCTGCAAAAATTGTTGCGGCGCGGCGCGAAGCGCCGATCTCGACGACGGCGCAGCTTGCGGATCTGGTTCGCGACGCCTACGGCGCGCGGGCCCGCTCATCGCGGATGCACCCGGCGACGAAGACCTTCCAGGCGCTTCGCATCGCGGTGAACGACGAGCTCGGTGCGCTTGGCGCGCTGCTCTCGTCGGTTCAGGCGGCGGCGCGCGCGGTGCATGAAGGTCGACCGAGCTGGCTTGCACGCGGTGCGCGCATCGCGGTCATCGGGTTCCACAGCCTCGAGGACCGCATGGTGAAGCAGTGCTTCGCGGAGATGGCGAGAGGCGGGCTCTCGGTTGAGGCCACGCGCGGTGCGGTGGTAGCATCGGAGTCCGAGGCCGCGGTGAACCCGCGCGCCCGAAGTGCGAAGTTGCGGGTCGCCATGGTCGGCGTCCCGAGTTCAGGAGAGTTGCCTCCGTCGCGCGAACGAGGCATGCGCTAGGCGCACGCGCGATGGCTGGCGTCGGCAGCACTGCTGCGGCAAGGACGCTTGGTCATGACGCGCGAGAACAAGTTGGCGATGGTGATTGGCTTCGGACTGCTGCTCTTCGTGGGCATCCTGGTGTCCGACCATCTTTCCGCACGCACCGACCAGATCGGTACACCGCTTGTCGCCGTGAAGTTGCCGCCGAAGGAAGGCCTGCCCGGCGGACAGGCGCCCGCGCCGATTCCGTTCGGCCGCGAGGTCGAGCAGGCGCAGCCGCCCATGCTGCCGACCGATGGAACGCATCCGCTCTATGTGCAGGACCCGACGGCGGGCGGCGGCATGCTTCCGCCTCCCGCG
>JBJTOV010000148.1:0-6947 GCA_046074745.1 Planctomycetota bacterium
GTCGGCCACGAAGCCCTCGAAGATGAGCCCGTCGACCGCGTTTCGGGCGGCGCTCGGCGTCGTATCGGCGACGACCTCGCCCGAGCGGATCACGGCCAGGCGCGGGCAGAGTGTCGAGACATCGTCGACGATGTGCGTCGAGAGCAGCACCACCCTGCCCGCGCTCATCTCGGCGAGCAGCCGGTAGAAGCGCTGCCGCTCCTCGGGGTCGAGCCCCGCGGTCGGCTCGTCGACGATCAGCACGCGCGGGTTGCCCGCGATCGCCTGTGCGAGCCCGAGCCGCTGCCGCATGCCGCCCGAGTAGCCACCCACCTTGCGCTTCGCGGCGCCGGCAAGGTTCACGCGCTCGAGCAGCTCCTCCGCGAGCGCGCGCCGCCCCCTCGGCCCCGTCACGCCCTTCAGCTTCAGCAGGAACTCGAGCATCGCGCGGCCGCTCAGATCGGGGTAGAAGCCGAAATCCTGCGGAAGGTAGCCCAGCCGCTCGCGCATGAAGCGCGGGTTGGCCGTGGCATCGGTGCCGTCGAGCAGCACGCGCCCCGCCGTGGGCTCGGTCAGCCCCGCCACGATGTTCATGAAGGTCGACTTGCCCGCGCCGTTCGGCCCAAGCAGGCCGAACATGCCCTCGGGAATCTCGAGGTCGACCCCGCGCAGCGCGCAGACGGGCCCGGGGTGGATCTTGACAAGTCCGCGGATCGAGAGTGGCGATGCATTCATGGTCGTTGGCCGATCGAGCGCTGCGGCGCTTCGCAGCAGGATGCGTGAGTCTGTGATCTGGAAGGCATTCGGAGCGGGCCGTTCGCGTGCGTCACTGCGGGCGCGTTTCAACCGCCGCGCGCGCAGGGTGCGGGCGCGCGACCTGGATCGCCTGCACGACCCGGCCGTACACCCAGCCGAGCCCGCGCATCATCCACAGCAGCGCGGTGCCGAGCGCGAATCCGAACGCCCCCATGGCGAGCGAGAAAGGCCAGGTGATGATGGCGTTTCCTTCGGCGTCGAAGTCGAGCCTGCGCCAGAGGAACTGGATCTCCATGTCGGAGTCGCCGCGATGGAAGTAGGCGAACGGCAGATCGAGCGCCTGCACGATGGGCGCCATCATCAACGACGCGCTCACCGCGGCAAGGGCGATCGTGAGCACGAACAGCACCAGGAGCACGGGAAAGCTTCCGTACAGGTAGCCAAGCGACATCCAGCTGCGGACATCGCGCAACCAGCACCACACGCGCTGCCAGAACCCGACTTCGTCGGCACCCGCCACGATCTGCGTTCTCCGCGGCATGCGCACGCCGAGCAGCGTGCCGACGACCATGCCGTCGAACAGGCAGATCGCGCGCGCCGAGCCCAGCAGGAACACGATCAGCGGCAGGCCGAGGACCAAGGGAAGCGTGCCGATCGCAAGCGAGCCGAGCGCCACCGCCCAGATGAAATAGGCAAGCGAAAGCGCGAATCCCACGATGCCGAAGTAGAGGAGCGCGCCCCACGCGCGCGGTTCGAACCACACGCCCACGACGGGAATCGCGCGCAGGCGCGAGCCTCGGGTCGGAGCGGCGGCGACGGGCGCGGTCGCCGGAGATGCAGCATGCGCTGGGGCGAACGCAGCGCCCGACGCGGGCACCGCCGCGTCGACGGCGTGCCCGTAGGCCGCCGCGATCTCGGCGGGCGAACCGTACGCGGCGATCGCCGCCTCGGCCGTCTGGCCGCTGCGCATCGCGTCGCGCAGGTGCTGCTCGGCGTCCACCAGCGCGTCGTGCGCAAGCGCGGGGTCCGCGCCTCGCAGCGCCAGCTCGAGCCGTGCGAGATACTCCCCGACGGCATCCGAAGAACGAGGATCAACGCCTTCCATCGACGCCTCCAAGGACGCGGTTCACCCAGCGGCTGCTGGTGCGCCATGTTTCGGTCCACGCCGCAAGCACCCGACGGCCTTCGGCGGTCAGCGTGAAGCACTTGCGCGCGGGGCCCTCGGTCGAGGGCACGAGCGCGCTGCGGACAAGCCCCTCCGCCTCCATCGAACGCAGCATGGGGTAGAGCGTGCCCTGCTTGAATGTCATGCCCTCGGGGGCCTCGTCGGCCAGCTGCCGCGCGATCTCGTAGCCGTGGATCGGCTCTTCGCTGCGGGCGATCGTGGCCAGGACCACCAGCCACGATGTGCCGACGCTCAGGTCGCGGTGCAGGCGGTCGGCGAGCGGGGTTCCCATGGCGGCAGTAGTGTGCCGCATACAGTACTGTTTGTCAAGCAGTTCCTATGACTTTCCCGCGCGGCCCCGCCTGCGGCTTCCCGCATGCCCGAAGTCAGCGGCCTCCCCACCCGGGAATCCTGCTCGCCTGCCGCACCCACGACTGAAATCGCCCTGCGTCGATCTCCTCGCCCTCGTGCACATGGAAGTACCGCGCATCGGGGTCCTTCGAGCCCACGGGCGGCGGCGGCTTCAGCGCGGAACCCTTGAAGAAGGCCACCTTCACATACCGCGCGACGCAGTGGACGCCGAGGAACCAGCCCTTGCCCGGCACTCCGTAGAGCGGCGAGTTCCACTTCACGGCCTTCTCCACACCGGGCACCGCCTGCACGATCAGCTCGTCGAGCCGCCGTCCCACATCGCGCTTCCAAGCGGGCATCGCGTCGATGTAGGCCTGCACGGGCGCGTCGCCGTCCGCCTTTGCGATCTGCGGGTTGCCGCCCGAAAGCAGCTTCGGCTCCGCGGCGCGACGCGCGCGCGGTGCGGGCTTCGGGGTTGGCTTCGGGGTTGGCTTCGGCTTGCGCGCCATGGTTCGGCCTTCGCGAGAGCATACCCCGCGCGAACCCACGCCAAACCATCCGCCGAACGCCTTCGCATCCGTGCTAGATTCACCGCATGGACCAGCCCCGTTCGCCCGAACCCGACCTCGAGGCCATGCGCGCCAAGTACGCGGGCGCCAAGCGCCTGCAGCTCCACCTCGGCGGCTGGGAGGTGAAGGAAGGCTGGACGATCGTCAATGTGGAGGACCGCCCGGGCGTCGATGTGCGCAGCAGCGTGACCGATCTCTCGGCGTTTCCCGACGGAAGCGCCATCGAGGTCTACGCGTCGCATGTCTACGAGCACCTCGGCTATCAGGAGGAGCTTCCCAAGGCGTTCGCCGAGGCGAAGCGCGTGCTCATGCCGGGCGGCCGCCTGCGCATCTCGGTGCCCGACCTCGAGGTCCTGTGCGGGCTGTTCCTGAACCTGCGCCACGATGTGAACGCGCAGTTCCATGTGCAGCGCATGATCATGGGCGGCCAGATCGAGCCGTTCGACTTCCACAAGACGGGCTTCTCGATGAACATCCTGATCGCGCTGCTGAAGGTGCATGGATTCATGGATTTCCGCCGCGTCGAGGACTTCAAGCTGTTCGAGGACACCTCGAAGCTCAAGTTCAACGGCGTGCCGATCAGCCTGAACCTGCAGTGCATCCGCGGCGCGTGACGGGCCCTACAGCCCGCGCACATCCGCAAGCGCAGGCTCGACCTCGACCTCGAACGCGTTGTTCATCAGCGCGAAGAACACATACTGCGAGACAAGCGACACGAGGTCGACCAGCGCCGTGCGGTCGAGCGCAGGCGCATGCTCGGCCCATGCGGCCGCACGGATCGTGCGGGCCTCGACCAGTTCGTCGGTCAGGGCGAGCAGCGCGCGCTCGCGCGGGCGGAATCCCTCGAAGCGCGCGGCCTCGACCGCATCGAGCTCCGCGTCGGTGACGCCGAACTCGTGGCCGACGGGCACATGGTGCTTCCACACATAGTTCGATCCGTACAGACATGCCATGCGCAGGATCACCAGCTCCTGCTCGTGCACCGAGAGCGTCATCCGCGACTTGCAGGTCACCCAGAACTCGAGGAACGGGCCGAAGGTCTCGGGGTTGTGGGCGATGGTGCCGAGCACATTGCGCGGGAAACCCGCGCCCTTCAGGCCGTCGCCCGGGATCCGTGCGAGCGTCGCCATCCACTCGGGCCGCAGCCTGTCCATCGGGATCGGCGCGATGCGCGCGCAGGGCTCGGTCGGGTGGATCGCGTGGACGGCAAGGCTTGCGCCGGCGCGTGCGGCAAGGCAGGCGGTCATCGGAGGGCTCCTTCCGCCGCCTCGAGGCGGCATGCGATGGACGATGCGGGCGACGCGAGCCAGGCGCGGAAGCGCGCCGCGAGCGTCGAGACAGGCTGTCCCGGAACGAGCGCACGCACGCGCGGGTGCGCGAACGAGCCCGGCTCGTCGGGCCGCGTGCGGATCACGCGCGCGAGGTCGGAGCAGCACTCGGGAAGCGGCAGGCTCTCGCTCGTTCCCACCGACGCGCCGATCCCGTTGTCGAGCACATACCAGTGCAGGTTGGGCGGATAGTCGGCGGCCAGCTGGTCCTTCATCGCGCTCATCAGCGCGTTCTGGTCGCCGTCCACCACCACGACCTCGACATCGGGGCGGCTCTTCGCAAGGCCCCAGCCGATCGCGAGCGTTCCGCCCATGTAGCCGATGTTGTAGAACGAGCGCGGCGAATCGCAGATGGCCCGCGCGGCGCGCGCGGTGTAGCCGTTGCAGAACAGGATCGCTGCGCGCGGGTGGCGCGCGCAGATCGCGCGGATCGCGTCCTCGCGCGACGGCCGGCGGCCCACGCACAGCGCGGCGTCGAGCGAACCCACGCCCTTCGTGCGGCGCAGCGTGCGCGCATCGGCCGTCGCCGCGGGCCGCTCGGGCGGCAGGGTGGCGCGATGCGACTTGCGGAAGCCCGCGTCGGCCACCTTGACCACGCCCACGCGCCCCTCGAGCGCGGCGTCGATCGAGCGGCGCGTCTCGTCGAGCAGCGCGCGGCCCGAGCGGTGCCCGCGCACCTCTGCGTCGCTGCCGAAGATCGCGGCGGCAAGCGCATCGGTACGGCGGCCAATCGCCTGGTGAGGCTCGCTGTCGTCGGCGGCGGTGGCGCCGCGGAAGGTCACCATCGCCGCCATCGGCACGCCGAACACCTCGGGGTCGGCGAACGAGATGAGCCCGTCGCCCGCGTTCGGAAGCCCCGAGTTCTGCATGTGGACGAGCGCGGGCCGACCCGTGCCGAACCAGATGCCGCCCGCGATGCCCGCGAGATTTCCCTCGTGGCTGGTCATGATCAGGTTCATGCGCCCCCGCCGCGCCTCGTCGGCGGCCAAGGCGTGCCAGGTGTCGGTGATGGAGCACGGCACGGAGACCACATCGCGGATTCCCCGTTCAAGGTAGGCCTCGAGCAGATCGCGCTCGGTAGGGATCGCTGCGGGGTGTTCGAACGCATCCCCGACGAAGTGCGGGGCGGCGGTCGCGCGGACGGTGCGGGTGGACATCGGTTCTCCTCTTCGAGCGGGGACGGCGGCGCAGGACGCTGCACCACAACCGTTCCGCGCGTGAGGGCCGGATCTCTCAGCGGGAATTGAGAACGCGCGGATTTCCCCCGCCGGGCGTCGAAATCGGCCCTGGAGACGCGGAAACCCGCTCACGCCCCCCAGTTGCTGAGAAGCGCGGCCAGATCCGCCGCACCCACCGTGCCGTCGAGGTCGAGGTCGGCCACCGTGCCGCCCTGGCCCCACGCACCGAGCAGCGCCGCAAGATCGTCGGCCTGCACCGCGCCATCGCCGTTCAGGTCGCCGCGCCGCAGCGTCGCGCGCTGCCAGAACGCGGCCACATCCGACGCATCGATGTCGCTGTCGCCGTCGAAGTCGAGCATCTCCCGGCCAGGCATGATGGGCCCCTGCCCCCACTGCGCGAACTGCGTCCAGTCGGCCAGGTTCACCGCGCCATCGCCGCCGATGTCGCCAAGCCGCGAGGGCGGGTACGCCGTCCACTGCATGCCGACGGGCAGGTTGAGCAGCGTGCGCACAGGGCCGCCCGCGGGCCAGCGCACCACCACCGACTGCACGCCCTGCGCGGCACCGAGCCCGAAGTGCAGCGTCATGTCGTGCTGCGCGAGGTAGCCGTTGCCCCCGCACAGCACTTCGCGCCACTGGGGCGCAGGCGGCGCGCCCTTGCCGCCCTTCGCGCGCGCGGCCTGCAGCGTGGCCGACGCGCCGATCGCGTCACGCACGCGGCCCTCGCCCGCCACGCGCAGCCGCAGCCACTTGCGCTGCTGGCCCTCCTGGTTCATGTAGAGCCGCACGGCGCCGCCGTAGTTGTTGACCACGAGGTCGAGATCGCCGTCGCGATCGAGGTCGCCCACCATCGAGCAGTACGACGAGGTCGCGGTGCCCGTCACGCCCGCGGCCACGGCGATGTCGGCCATCGGCGGCGCGCCCGGGTTTCGATACAGCGTGTTCGGCAGCGTCTCGTTGTTCACGAAGAGGTCAAGGTCGGCGTCGTTGTCGAAGTCCCACAGCACCGTGCCCCAGCTGAACTTGAAGTGGGACACGCCCCACGCCTCGTCGGCGCGCGTGAACGCGCCCGCGGCGCCGCCAAGGAGCAGCGGATTCGCCCCAAGAAGCGGCGGCGTCGGATCAGGCACATTCGTGAAGTAGAAGTCGGGCCGTAGGTCGCCCGAGAGGTCGCCGCAGGCGATTCCCATCGAGCAGAGCGACACATCCATGCCGCTCGCGGCCGAGACATCGACGAACGCGCCTTGCTGGTTCCGCCACAGCTGGTTCGGCACATTGCCGAAGCCGCGGTCGTTGCTCACCGTCAGGTCGGGCCAGCCGTCGCGGTCGTAGTCGCTCCACACGGCCTGGTAGCTCAGGCCCGCCGACCCGACGCCGAGCGCGGGCGCGATGTTCTCGAAGGTGCCGTCGCCGCGGTTCCGGTACAGGCGGTTGGGCGCCGTGGTCGCGTAGATGCACAGGTAGAGGTCGGGCCAGCCGTCGCCGTCGTAGTCGGCCACGCTGCAGCCGGTGGCCGCGACCGACTCCTCGACACCCGCGGCAGCCGCGACATTCGTGAAGGCGAAGCCGCCGTTGTTCCGAAGGAGCCGCGCGGGCTGGTTCTTCTGCGCGATGTACAGGT
>JBJTOV010000149.1:0-9634 GCA_046074745.1 Planctomycetota bacterium
CTGGCAGCTGTCGTCGTCGCAGGCGATGCGGGTGAGCACGCCCTGCGGCGACACGGAGTAGACCACCATCGAGGTGTCGTACGACGAGTCGCACAGGTTGACGCCGAGCTGGCCGCCCGCACCCGTCTGCACGCGGTACCAGATGTCGCGGGTGTTCGCGGTCCATTCGAGGAACTGGCAGCTTCCGTTCTCGGGCGGATTGGGCGACGGCGTCTTGAAGATCGTGTTGAAGCTCGCGGAGGCTCCCGGCGCGATGTCGATCGCGGTCGCCGCCTCGTCGCCCACGGCGTTCGGGCAGAGGCCCCACGCGTTCAGCAGCGCCGCAAGGTCTGCCGCGTTCACCGTTCCGCTGCCGTCGAGGTCGGCGGCGGCGTTCGCGCCCGTCACCGGGCCCCAAGCGTTCAGGATGCCCGCGAGGTCGGCGGCGTTGACGCTGCCGTTCCCGTCGAGGTCGCCGATGCACTCGCACTGGTCGGGCACGCCGTTCTGGTTCGCGTCCGATGCGCTGCCGCCCGCGATGTCGCAGTCGTCGGGCACGCCGTTGGCGTTGCAGTCGCCTGCGGTCGAGCATGCCGTGCACGCCTGCGCGGTGGCGGCGACGCAGCCCTCGTCCCACGCGGTCTGGCAGCAGGTCGGATCGATCGCGCACACGACCTGGCAGCACTGGGCGTTCTGACAGTACGGCCCGGCGGAGGTCTGCGAGCACGGCTGCAGGTTGGGATCGCCGCACTGCGCGCCGCAGCGCGCGTTGGCCGCGGCGACGCAGCCCGCATCCCACGCGGAGTCGCAGCAGGAGATGTCGATCACGCACACCTCCATGCAGCAGAAGTAGTCGCCGCAGCTCGGGGTCGCGTGCGGCACGAAGCACGACTCCAGGCCCGTTCCGCAGCCCGAGCACGACTGGAGCGCTGCGGACGCGCAGAGCGCATCCCACTCGGTGTTGCAGCAGAAGTCGTCCTGGCTGCAGACCTGCTGGCAGCACGACTGGTCGGCGCAGTAGGGCGTGGCGTGCGCCGTCAGGCAGCCGCCCGCGTTCGGGTTGCCGCAGCCCGCGCAGTTGGCTGCGGCGGCTGCTGCGCACGAGGCGTCCCACGCGGCGGAGCAGCACAGCGGGTCGAGCGCGCACACCGCCGTGCAGCACTGCGCGTCGGTGCACACGGGGTTCGCGTGCGCGGTGAAGCAGCTTCCCGTGCCGGGATCGCCGCACTGCGGAACGCAGAGCGCGGCCGCGAACGCGACGCAGGTCGCGTCCCACGACTGGTCGCAGCAGAAGGCGTCGGCGATGCAGGCCTGCGTGCAGCAGCTGGCGTCGTTGCAGGCGGGCGTGGCGCGGGCCTCGAAGCACGAGCCCGCGGACGGCGCGCCGCAGTCTGTGCAGATGTCGAGCGCGATCAGCGCGCAGGCGTCGTCCCACGCCACCGTGCAGCACTCGGGGCGCTGCGCGCACACCGAGGCGCAGCACGCCGAGTTGCTGCACGCGGGCTGGTTGAACGGGCCGCCGTCGTAGCAGCTTCCGCCGCCGCCGCACAGTCCGTCGGCATCGCAGCGGAAGTTGGCCACCGACAGCTTCGTGGTGAAGATGGTGAGCGCGTTGTTGCGCTGACCCGTGATGCCTGTCGGCTGCCCGTTGAAAAAGACGAGCGGGTTCGAGTAGCGCGGAACGATCTGACCCGTGTTCGCGAGCGCCGTTCCGTAGGCCACTCCGCCCGCGGAGAAGTTGTGGCCGCGCGAGTAGGCGAAGATGCCGACGGGCTCGGGATCGGTCGGCGCGTGGCCGCAGCCGAAGTTGTGGCCGAGCTCGTGGGTGAGGACGCGCGTCGCCAGGCACGGCAGGGCGCTCACGCTGAAGCCCGAGTTCGCTGCCGACGCGTTGTTCTGGGGCAGCAGGTACGCGACGCCGCACACGCCGGGGTCCTCGCTCGTGACCATGGCGACGAGGTCGGCCTTGGTCGCGTCGCGCAGCGCGGCAAGGCCGGGCACCTGTCCCGCCTGCATCCGGCCAAGTTCTCCGACGAGCGAGATGGCCTCGGCGTACCCCGCAAGACGCTGAACGCCGACCACGCGGAACTGCGCGCCAGTCTGGCTCGACGAGAGCGCGAGGTTCGCGTCGGCCATGGCCCACGCGATGGCGTCCTCGACCTGCTGCGCGCTGCCCGCCTCGGCGACCGCAGAATCGGTGTAGACGAGCAGCACATCAACCGTTCCGCCGTTGTCGCACACGCCCGCCACGCCGCCGTCGCCTGGTTCGGCGCGCTTCGACTGGGCGCCCGGCAGCTGGGGCAGCCCGCCAGCGTGGCAGGCGCAGGGCGCGCGGTTCGCGCCATCGACCATCGCGACCGTCGAGAACCCCGGCTCGACCGAGCGGATCACCGCGACCGCGGTGCCGTGTCCGTAGACCGACCCCGTGAGCCTTCCCTCGCGCAGATGAAGCGTGGCATGCAGGCCCTGGTTCGAGGCGTCCTCGAACACATAGAAGACGCCGCCTTGCTCGGCATGCCGCGAGGCGAGCGTCATCTCGCGCACATCGAGCGCCATCAGGTCCTTGGGCATCGGATCGCCCACGGCGACCTCGAGGAACGCCGCTGGGTCGAAGGCGATCGAGTCGGTCGCCGCGCCGGCGACGGAGCCAATGGCGATCGAGGCGGCGAGTGGCATCGTGTGGAGGAGCGACATGAGATGACTCTGGAGGATGAGCGTGGACCGCGCGGGGATCGGACCCGAGGATGCCTTGGGAGCGAGATCAGGCAAGCTCAGGCAGGGATTCGAGGCGAATCACGCGGGCGTATTCGGCGAATGGTGCCCCTGGGGAGCCCCGGCACCCGCACCGGTGGGCGACCGGACGCCCTCAAACAGGGGCTTTGCGAAGGCCGAAACCTCGCCCGAGCCCTGCTCGGGGCCGCGCGTGGTCGTGCCGGATGCGTCATCAAGGCCGATGGCGACTGAGGTCCGGTGGCGTCGGTGTTGCCTGCGTCACGGCCCGAGCGTGACGCGGATCACGCCCGCGCCCGCGCTGCCCCCGAAGCCACCGATTCGGATCAGCACGGTGCCTGTCACTGCAAGTCCGTTGATCCGCGACTGGAAGATCGGGCCATTGGGCTGGCAGCTGTCGTCGTCGCACGCGATGCGGGTTGGCACGCCCTCCGGCGACACGGAGTAGACCACCATCGAGGTGTCGTACGACGAGTCGCACAGGTCGACGCCGAGCTGGCCGCCCGCGCCCGTCTGCACGCGGTACCAGATGTCAGGGGTGAACTGGGTCCACTCGAGGAAGCTGCACGGCCCGTTGCGCTCCACGCCCGGCGAGGGAGTCATGAGCGTGGTGTCGAAGCTCGCCGATTCGCCCGGCGCGATGTCGAGCGCGGTCGTGAACTCATCGCCCGCGTTCGGGCAGAGGCCCCACGCGTTGAGCAGCGCCGCAAGGTCGGCCGCGTTCACCGTTCCGTTGCCGTCGAGGTCGGCGGCGGCGTTCGCGCCCGTGACGGGGCCCCAGGCGTTCAGGATGCCCGCGAGGTCGGCGGCGTTGATGGTGCCGTTGCCGTCGAGATCGCCGATGCACTCGCACTGGTCGGGCACGCCGTTCTGGTTCGCATCCGATGCGCTGCCGCTTGCGATGTCGCAGTCGTCGGGCACGCCGTTGGCGTTGCAGTCGCCTGCAGTCGAGCACGCCGTGCATGCCTGCGCGGTGGCGGCGACGCAGCCCTCGTCCCACGCGGTCTGGCAGCAGGTCGGATCGATCGCGCACACGGCTTGGCAGCACTGGGCGTTGCTGCAGTTCGGCGCGGTGGAGGTCTGCGAGCACGGCTGCAGGCTTGGGTCGCCGCAGGTGGTTCCGCAGGTCGAGGGCACGAGGTTCACGCAGGCCGCGTCCCACGCGATGTCGCAGCAGGTGGGAGAGATGGCGCAGACCGCTTGGCAGCACTGGGCGTCGCGACAGGCCGGATTTGCGGAAGTCTGGGAGCAAGGCTGCAGGAACGAGTCGCCGCACAGGTATTGCTGGCACACGCCTGCGGACGCGATCGCGACGCAGCCCTCGTCCCACGCGGTGGCGCAGCAGAACGGGTCGATGGTGCACACGATGGAGCAGCAGCCACCGTCACGGCATGCGGGCGACGCATGCGCCGAGAAGCAGCTGCCGGCACCGGGATCGCCGCACTTCGGCGTGCATTGCGCGGCGGCCAACTGGGCGCAGTTGGCGTCCCACGCCGACTCGCAGCACGAAAGGTCGAGCGCACACACCGCTTGGCAGCAGGAGAGGTCGCTGCAGCCTGTACCGGCATGCGGCAGGAAGCAGGACGCGTTGCTCGTTCCGCACGAGGCGCAGCGAACGAGCGCCGTATTGACGCAGTTCACATCCCACCAGGTGTTGCAGCAGGAAGGATCGGCGGAGCAGACTTCCTCGCAGCAGGAGCTGTCGGAGCAGTAGGGGACCTGGCGCGCGGCGAAGCAGCTTCCGAGGCTCGAATCGCCGCAGTTCGGGCAGTTCGCCGTCGCCACCGCCACGCACGAGGCGTCCCAGTCCTGGGTGCAGCAGAGCGGGTCGGTCGCGCAGACGAGCGCGCAGCACTGGGCGTCGGCGCAGGAGGGCGTGGTGTGCGGGGTGTAGCAGTCGCCCGCGCTCGGAGTGCCGCACTGCGAGGTGCACACCACGGACGCGAGCTGCGCGCAGATCGCATCCCACGCGACATCGCAGCAGAAGGCATCGGTCACGCACGCAAGCGTGCAGCACTGGGCGTCGTTGCATGACGGCGTGGCGCGCGGCTCGAGGCACGAGCCTGCGGTGGGGGCACCGCAGTTCGTGCAGAGGTCGAGCGCAAGCAGCGAGCACGCGGCGTCCCACTCCACCGCGCAGCAGTCGGGCCGCTGCGCGCACACGGTCTGGCAGCAGTTCGGGTTGCCGCAGCCGAGGTAGCCCTGCGGGGACGCGTCGTAGCAGTTCCCCGGGAATCCGCAGCTCGGTTCGTCGTCGCATCGGAAGTTGCTGACCGAGAGTTTGGTCGCGTCGATCGTGCGCGCGTTGTCGCGCACTCCCGCGATGCCAGTCGCCTCGCCCGCGAAGAAGATGTTCGGGTTCGAGAAGCGGGGGATGATCTGCCCCGTGTAGGCCAGCGCGGTTCCGTAGTAGCCCTTGCCCTCTCCGAAATTGTGCGCGCGCGAGTCGTTGAAGAAGCCAACGGGGTTCGGGTCGATCGGCGCATGGCCGCAACCGAAGTTGTGGCCGACCTCGTGGGTCAAGACACGCGTGGCCAGATACTCATAGGCGTTCGCGTTGAAGCCGTCCTGGGACGCCGAAGGGTCGTTCTGCAGGAGAAGGCGCGCGCACCCTGCGACGACGCCGTCGAAACGGGTGAACATGGAAACGAGGTCCGCCTTGGTGGCGTCGCGCAGTTCGCGCACGCCCGGGACCAGGCCCTGCTGCATACGGAGGACCTCCTCGCACACGGCGCCATCCCCGTTGGCGGGGGCGTATCCCTGGAGATAGTGCAGGCCCACGATGCGCAACTGCGTGCCGGTCTGGCTCTCCGCGAGGGCAAGGTTCGCGTCGGCAACCGACCAGAGGATGGCGTCCTCCAGGGTCTGGGCGCTGCCGGCGACCTGGACTGCGTAATCGTTGTAGAGGAGCAGCACATCGACGAACTCACCCGTGTCGCAGATGCCCGCGACGCCGCCTTCGGGAGCGAGCGGGCGCCGGGTCTGCGACGGATTCACATGGGGAAGTCCGCCTGCGTGGCACGCGCATGGCGCGCGATCCGCACCGTCGATCATGCTGACGCTGGAGAACCCCGACTCGACGGAGCGGATGACGGCGATCTGCGTGCCGTGCCCGTAGACGGAGCCAGTCAGGCGGCCCTCGCGCCGGAGGAGCGTCGCGTGCAGCCCTTGGTTCGAGGGGGCCTCGAACACATAGAACACGCCGCCGTACCTCGCCTCGCGCGACGAGAGGGTCATCTCCCGCACATCGAGGCCCATCAGTTCCTTCGGCATCGGTTCGCCGACCGCGACCCTGAGGAAGGAATCGGGATCGAAGGCGATGGCGTCGACCGCCGCGGCCGCGACAGGGGCGAATGCGAGCGAAGCGACGAACGATGCGGCGAGCTTGGCCAGGCGGAGCAGCGACATGGGGACCCCTCGGATTTGGGCTCTCGAGCGCCCGAGAATAACCCAAGAACGCCCGCGGGCAACTCGCCGCGGCGCTTCGCACAGCAATGGCCCCGATGGCCGGGAATCAATCGCCGCAGGCGCCCCAATTGCCGAGCATGACCGAGAGGTCGGCAGCATCGGTGGTTGCATCGCCGTTCAGGTCGGCCGCGGGCGTGCCCCAGGCGGCGAGCAGCGTGCCGAGGTCGGCGGCGTCGACGGTGCGGTTGCCGTCGAGATCGCCCTCGCACACCGAGCAGCGGAAGTTGGCGATGTTTGCCTTCAGTTCACGAATGCTGCGCGCGTTGTCGCGCTCGCCGGCGATGCCCGTCGGCGTGCCTTGGTAGCTCACGATCGGCGAAGAAAGTCGGCCGATGCGGGTGCCGGGCTGGTAGGCCATCACGGTTCGGTACTCGGCGCCGTCGGTGGCGACGAAGCGGTGGCCCGTCCCGTAGGGCAGCACGCCGCCCGAGGTGCAGCCGCCGCCGTCGCCGGGCGCGTGGCAGCAGCCCATGTTGTGTCCGAGCTCGTGCGTGAAGGTGCGGTTCGAGAAGCAGCCGAGCGCGGTGACGCTCACGCCGTAGTCGACATCGGCGGGAGAGCCGCCCACGAGGAACGCCACGCCGCACGCGCCGCCGCCGTTGGCGCGGACGAGCGCGATCAGGTCGGCGCCCGCGGCCGCACCCGCGGCGTGCTCGGCATCGAGCTTCGCGTCGGCGGGGTCGCGCAGCGCGTAGAGGTCGTTCGCCATCGAGGCGGAGTCCTCGACATACCCGTCGGCGAGCCTGGTGCCGACGAGCCGCAGCGTCATCGGGACTCCCGACGCAGCGTAGATGGCGTTCGAGTCGCCGACCGCCCATGCGATCGAGTCCGCGATGGCGGTCGCGCCGCCGGCCTGCGCCACCGCCGCGGCGGTGTACACGACGAAGACATCGACCACGGATCCGTCGTCGCACGCAGCCGCACCCGCGACCGCACCCTCGCGCGCGGGCGGACGGTGCGTGTGATCGGTCGCGCAAGGGAGTTCGAGCGCGGTGTCGGCGGGCGTGGCGCGCGCGGCGCCTCGGTCGAGCGCGCGCAGTTCGAAGCGGGTGCCGTCGGGCGCGACGACGAATCCGGTCAGACGGCCCTCGGAGAGGAGCAGCGACGCCTCGCCCGCGGCGCCGCCCGGCCGTCGCGGGCCCGCGCACTCGAAGCTCATGTGAAGCGCGCTGCCCACGAAACCCGTGCGGACGAGAACAAGGCCGTCGCCTGCGATGGGTGCGAAGCACGCGGGCAGCGCTTCTCCGCGGCCGAGGTCCGCGAGCGCGGTGGCGTCGAAGCGAAGATCGAGCGCGGGTTGCGCGGCTTGAGGCACGGCCTTCCCGTCAGCCGCCGCACGCGGGGCGGGCGGCGCTGCATGGGCGGCGAGAAGAATGGCAGCGGCGATCGGAAGCATCGGGGCATTGTGGCCCCGCCTGCCTCGGATGCAAGGCCCGGGCGGTCAATCGAGCCGCTGGATCATGATGTTGTAGAACTCGATCGGGCAGCCGTGGCTCTGCAGCGCGATCGGGCCAGACTTCGCCACGCCGGGCAGCTTGGCGTCCACGATGACATGCTCGCCGTTGTTCCAGACATTGAGCACATCACCCACCATGCGGATGCGGAAACGGTTCCACTGGCCGATCGGCCGGTCGGCGTTCTTGCGCGGCGTGACCGCGGCGCGCACCTCGGCGGGCATCGAGGGATCGGTGCGGTAGCCGTACACCTCGCCCGAGCCGCACGGCCACGACCAGATGTTGACCTGGCTCTTCGAGCTGCCGCGCAGGTAGATGCCGCTGTCGCGTTCCTCGACCTCGACGCTCTTGCCGCTGCCGTCGGCGTTCTTCTCCTGGTTGCCGTCGGGCCCGATCACGGGGCGCATCATCTTGCCCTGGTGCTCGCTCGTCCAACGCCAGTCGCAGAGCATCTCGAAGTCGTCGTAGCTCTCGTCGCTCCACAGGCTCTGGCCCTTGCCGTCGAAGCGCACGAGGTTGTTGGAGACGGTCCAGTGCTCGGGCGCGCGCTCGCCGGCGTTCGCGCCTTCCTTCCAGCCCTTCATCTCGAGCGCGTCGAACATCGGCCGCATGCCCGCCGCGGCGAGATCGGCCGTCATGTCGGCGCCGAGCGCAGGCGTCGCGGGCGCGAGCTCGGTCACCTTCAGGTTCTTGAACCAGATCTCGGTGCCCTCGCTCTCGAGGCAGATGTAGCCCTTGCGCGGTTTCACCTCGGAGCAGCCCGAGACCTCGGTGCCGTTGATCTCGAGCTTGATCACGCCGTTGCGGCAGGTGACCTTGTAGTGGTTCCACTCGCCCGCGCCCTTCGTGGTGCGCGCGCTCGGCAGGCAGCGCTCCCAGCCGCCCGGATGCGGGCGGTCGGGCTTCATGCTTGCGCCCCAGATCGAGAAGATGTCGCCCTGGCCCGTGTACATCGTGCGGCCTTGGCCGTCGACGTTGTCGGGCGTCAGCATGATCTGAACCTCGATCGAGCGCGAGAACGGGACACCCTTCGCGCAGTACGGATCGCTCCAGACGAAGAGCCCGGCGTTACCCGGATACGAGAGGTGCTTCCAGTCGAGTTCAAGGACGAAGTTTTCGTAGGCCTTCTCGGTGCGGAGGATTCCGGTCGGGTTGCCGCTGCACTTGATGATCGGGGCTCCGGTCTCGTCTTTCCCCACGGTCCACGTCGACGCGGACGTGTTGACATCAACCCAACCCGCGAGGTCTTTGCCGTTGAAGAGATCGATCGCTTGCGCGAGCGCGGTCGAGGGCAGGAGAGCGATCGAGGCAAACGCGGCGGCGAGGCGAGCGTGGACGTGGGTCGAGAGGGACTTCATCTGCATTCGCGCAAGGTACCGGAAGGCTCGGTTCCATTGGCGGCGGCGAACAAGGCTGTTTCACGCAGTTCGTGGAAGCGGCGGTGCGGTCTGGATTTGCGCGCGTGTCGCTGCGCGTGGTGACGCGGACTTCGCAGCCGAGTTCGCAGCACACCTGATGGCGTGCATCGGCACTTTGTTCAGACGCGGTGAAGCGCGCGTGAAATGTGTGCGCCCGTGCATGACCTGACCTGACATGACGTGCCATGACATGACATGACATGAGTCGAGTTCACTCGTCGAACAAACGCAGCCTTCATCAACGCCAAACAAACGACTTCTAACTTTCGCCCCGTCGACGGAAGTTGTGTTTCGTCGGCGCTCGGGTCCTCGCGCGAACTTCGCGAAACCTGAGCCAGGAACAAGCGCCGTGCGCGGATTCGTGACGCACTGTTGCGGTCCTCGCAGGCCCTGCGAGTGCATTTCGTCCGTTCGCGGAGCGACCAGCTCCATCCCGTTTACCCTCAGAGAAGGACCTGTACATGAAGAACTCGATCAGTGCGTTCCTCGCCACGGCTGGCTTTGGTCTCGCCGCTGCGGCCTCGGCCCATGGCGCCGAAATCCTCGTGACCTCTGACATCAACACGTCGACCACGTGGACCAAGA
>JBJTOV010000150.1:0-2607 GCA_046074745.1 Planctomycetota bacterium
ACCTGCGTGCGCCCCGCCTCGCGCGCAGGGCGCTCGCCGCGGTTCGGATTCCACTCGGTGATCTTGAAGCCCGCGCTGCGCAGCGCGTCGGCCACCGCGACGAGATCGCTGTTGTCCTGCCGCGACTTGAGCAGCGAGTCCTTCTCGGCGTGCATGAACACGACCTCGGGCATCAGGCCGCCCGCGATGCCGCGGATCGCGCCGACAAGCACCTCCTCGCCGCGGAATCCCCAGCTGTACGACACGAGGTCCTCGCCCCGCGCGGCCACGGCGCGCGGGAAGATCCGCCACTTCGGGATCACCGCAAGGCGGCCGTTGCCTGCGACCACCGCGGCCTCGCCCTGCATCAGCTCGGTGCCGAGCGCGTCGGTGTCGAGCCCGGGCAGCGCCTCGAGCTCCTGCCGCGCGGCGAGAAGCCGTTCCGCGAGCTCCTCGTAGGGCTTGATGCGCGAACCGAGCACTCCGCGCACGGGCGCAGGCAGCGACGGCTGCTCGCGCCACTCGGCGAAGCGCGACGCGGCCGACGCGATCTGGTCGCCCCAGGTGCGGAAGCCCGCCGCAAGCGCGCTGCGCGCACCCGCGAGGTCGGGAAGCGGCCGCGACGCGCTCGAGCGCGAGAGCTCGACCACGCGCGTCCGGAACTGCTCTCCGTCGGTCGCGATCTGCGCGAACATGCCCGCCATCTGCTCGAGCGTTCGGCGCACGGGGCTGTCGGCGGGAAGCTGCTGCGCGGCGGCGCGAAGGCCCGCGGGCTGCCCCGCGCATTCCGCGCGCAGGAGGTCGAACGCGGCGATGCCTCCCGCAACGGCGCGCTCGGTGCGCGCCATGTCGCCCGAACTGGCGGAAACGAGCGACGAAAGCGCCTCCTCGAACGCACCCGCGCCCTCGGGGTCGGCGGGGTCGATGCGGCGCGCGTCGATGCGCCCGTTCGCCTCGCGGAAGCGCTCGAGCACCTCGTCGATCTGGCGCAGCACCGCGGGGTCGCTCTCGCGCGCATCGACGAAGAGCAGCACCTTCCAGTCGCCTGCGAGGCCGCCGAGCAGCTCCACCGTCGACGGCGCAAGGCTGTAGGCGCGCGTCTTCGTGGCGTCGAGCTCGATGCGCAGCGCCGGCTGCGAGAGGAGCCCCACCGCCGCCACCGATGCGAGCAGCGTGCCGAGCGCGAACGCCACGCCTTCGCCCGCGGCGAAGAGCCGCGACACGCGCGTCGGGCCCGTGTGGTCGCGCACGCGCTCGAGCGACACGACCGCCACCGCGAGCGCCGTGGCCGCGATGCCCGCGAAGTACGCCACGCCCGCGCTGTCGAAGAGACCGAGCGTGAAGCCCTCGAGCCTGCGCAGCGGGTCGAGCGCCGCCGCGAAGGGCGCGTGCTCGACGGGCAGCACGCCGACGAGGATGCGCGAGCCCGCGACCAGCGCAAGCCACGCGAAGAACGCCCCGAGAAACGCGACCGCCTGGCTCGAGGTCGTGCTCGACACGGCGATGCCCATGCACGCCGCCGCGAAGCCCGCGAGGAAGAGCCCGAGCAGCCCGCAGGCGATCTCGCCGTAGTCGGGCGAGGCGTACACCTCGAGCGGAACCGCGAGCGCCGCGACGGGGACGAGCGAAGCCGCGACGAGCACCGCGGCGGCGAGCGCCTTGCCTGCGACGATCTGCCCCGCCCCGACGGGGGCCGCGAACAGCGTCTCCCAGCTCTTCAGGCGGAATTCCTCGCTCAGGCTGCGCATCGAGAGCGCGGGCGCGGTGGCGAGCAGCGCCCAGCCCGCGGCGAGCATCACCGTGCGCAGCGTCGCGGGCTGGCCGTCGTCGAAGGTCGCGCCGAAGAACGACCCCGCGGCCACCAGGCCCGACAGCGCAAGCACGATCCACGCGGTCGGCCCCACGAACGCGCTGCGCACCTCGCGCGCGGCGATCGCCTTGATGCGGCGGATGGAGGCGACGGCGCTCATCGCGCATCCTCCGCATCGGCCGCGCGCCGCACGATCGACACGAACACATCCTCGAGGCTGCCCGCCTCGGGCGAAAGCACGCGCGCCGCGATGCGCTCGTCGACGAGCGCGCGCGCGAGCCCCTCGGCGCCGCCGCCTGCGCGAAGACGGAACCTCGTGCGCGTCCAGCCGTCGGAAAGCCGCGTCTCGTGCGCCTCGGCCACGAACGCCGCGAAGGCATCGAGCCCGGCGAACGGCCTCTCGGTTTCGGCGGCATGCGCGGCGCCCGCGGCGGCGCGCGCGCGGAAGGCCGCCATCGGCTCGTGCAGCACGACGCGCCCGTGCGCCACCACCATCAGCTCGCTGCACACGCTCTCGACCTCGCTGAGGAGATGCGACGAGAACAGCACGAGCCGCGATTCGCCGAGTTCGCGCACCAGCGCGCGGAACGCGAGGGTCTGCGCGGGATCGAGGCCCACCGAAGGCTCGTCGAGGATCAGGATGCGCGGATCGCCGAGCAAGGCCGCGGCAAGCCCGACGCGCTGCTGCGTGCCCTTCGAGAGGGTGCCGCAGCAGCGCCCGCGGAACCGCGCGACGTCGCAGCGGACAAGCGCCTGCTCGATCGACCCACGCGCCGCAGCCGCCGCGAGGCCCGCCAGGCCCGCGCGGAACGAAAGGT
>JBJTOV010000151.1:0-7869 GCA_046074745.1 Planctomycetota bacterium
GCTCCGCTTCACCGATGGTGCGGGGCATGTGCCGTGAGGTACCAGGCGTTGCACGGCATGTGCCAGGCACCGTCGGCCATGACGGAATTGCCGCATCACATCCGAACTGGAAGCTGGATTCGCCGCAATGGCACGGATGAGCGGTGGATGCGCGCGCCGTACGGCCCATTGCACGGCACATGCCGTGCGGTGCCAGGGAGTGCACGGCACGTGCCAGGCACCGAGTAGCCCCGAGGCACCGAGCGGTCCAAGGCACCGAGCGGGGTCGGGTGGGGTCGGTGGCCGTAGTCTCGATGTGCCCGGTCGCTAGACTTCCCCCATGACGGAAGACCCGCGTGAACCCGCGACGGCCCAGGAGATCGCTGCCGCCGACAGGCTCGTCGCGCGCGGGTTTCGCCGTTCGCTTCTCGTCATCGCGCTCGTCGCTGGCGGCGTTCTCGTCCTCAGATCCTTCCGCGCCGCACCCAAGGCCGAGGACGGCTCCGCGGCGCCGGCCGTCGCGCCCGCGCCGAGCCCCGCTGCCGAGCTCGGCGCCATCGCAGGCGTCGCCTTCCGCGATGTCGCGGGTGCCGCGGGCGTGGATTTCGTGCACGAGTCCGGCGCGCGCGGCGCGAAGTTGCTTCCCGAGTGCCTTGCGGGCGGCGTCGCGCTCGTCGATCTCGACCTCGACGGCCGGCTCGATCTCGTCTTCACGCAGGGCGAGCCGCTCGAGCCCGCCGCGGGCGACCCCGCCGCCGGGCGCGGGGGCATTCGCATCTGGATGAACCGAACCGTGAAGGGCGAGCCGATGCGGTTCACGCGGTTCGAAGGCGACGACGCGCTCTGCGCAGGTGCCTTCGCCAACGGACTCGCCGCGGGAGATGTCGACGGCGACGGCCGAACCGATCTCTTCGTGGCCTGCGTCGGCCAGGACAAACTGCTCATGAATCGCGCGTCCGCCAACGGGGGCGTGCGCCTCGAGCCCGCGCCGCTTCCGCCCGACGACGCGTGGGGCAGTTCCGCAGGCATGCTCGACGCCGGTCGCGATGGCGATCTCGACCTCGTGGTCGCCAACTATGTGAAGTGGTCGCCGGCGATCGATCGCGTCGTCAACTTCACGCTCGACGGCGTCGGCCGCGCATACGGCCCGCCCACGGGCTTCGAAGGCACGACGATCGCCCTTCTGCAGAACGACGGGCGCGGCGTGTTTCGCCACGCCACGCAGGGCTCGGGCGCCGATGTCCGCAACCCCGTCACGGGCGCTCCCTACGCGAAGGCGCTCGGCCTTGCATTCGCCGATGTCGATGGCGACGGCTACACCGACATCCTGGTCGCGAACGACAAGACCCCGAAGTTCCTGCTGCGAAACCTCGGCCCCGCGACCGACGGATCGCCGCGCTTCGCAGACGCCGCCGTGGCCACCGGCTTCGCATACGACCGCGACGGCTCCGCAACGGGCGCGATGGGGATAGACATCGCTTGGCCGCGCAACGACGGCACGCTCGCGGTCGCCGTGGGCAACTTCGCCAACGAGCCGAGCTCGCTCTATCTCGGCGCCGCGCGCGCGGGTGGGCTGCCGGCCTTCGCCGACGAAGCGCTCATCCAGGGATTCGGCGCGCCCACGCGGCGCTTTCTCTCGTTCGGCCTGCTCTTCGCCGACCTCGACCTCGATGGCGACGAAGACCTCGTGCAGGCGAACGGCCACCTCGAGCCCGAGATCGCACGCGTGCAGCCTTCGCAGACCTACGCGCAGCGCGCGCAATACTTCGTGAACCGCGGTGGAACGAAGAACCCGCTGTTCGTCGAGGCCGAGCCCTCGACGCTCGGCGACCTCGCCGCGCCCGCCGTCGGCCGCGCGCTCGCCGCGGGAGATCTCGACCTCGACGGCGACGCCGATCTCGTGCTCGTCGATCTTGGCGGACCCGCGCGCATCCTCGAGAACACCCAGGCGACGGGCAACAACTGGATCGCCGTCGCGCCCGAAGGCGCAGGCATGCTGGGCGCCGAGGTGACGGTCGTCGCGGTCATCGGCGGCGAGCGCACGGCGCAGCGACGCGTTCTCTCACCGACCCGCAGCTACCAGTCGCAGTGCGAACCGATCGCGCGCTTCGGCCTCGGAGACGCCGCGGTCGCGGAACGCATCGAGGTGCGCCCCACGGGCGCAACGGCACCGCTCGTCCGCGAACGCGTCGCGGCGGGGCAGGTCGTCCGAATCGGCCGCTAGAGGGCGCTCAGAGCTTGCGCGTCTTCTCGAACTTCGCCTTGTCGCGATTCTCGGCGCGCTTGTCTGCCTTCTCGGCATCGTGGCGCAGTTCCTCGGCGAGGTGCAGGATGCGGGTGCACGCCTTGCACTGGATCACCGACTCCGAGTTCGACGAAAGCCGCGCGTACACCTCGAACGGAATCTCGATGTTGCAGTTCCCGCACGCGAACTCGCGGTGACGCAGATCGACGATCGTGATCTCGGCCATCGCCTCGCCACCCGTTTCGTCGGCGACCTTGTCGAACACCTTGCGCTCGCGGTCGGGCACGGCCTGCGCGGCGCGGTCGCGCTGCGCCTCGAGCTCCGCCAGCCGCTCGCCCACATCCTTCAGGCACTCGTCATGCTTCGCCTTGGCGATCTCGCGCACCTTCTGGCGCTCGGCGGTGGTGGCCGCGTGCACCTCGAGGCGCTTCCTGGTGTCCTCGGCGCGCTGCATCTCGTCGAGCTCGCGCTTGGCCGAATCGTCCTTCTGCGTCTCGAGCACCTTCAGCTCGTTCAGGATCGACTTGTACTGCCGGTCGTTGGTCGACAGGTTCAGCTCGCCGCGCAGCTTGTCGACGCGCGCCTGGATCGCCTGCGACTCGAGCCCGAGGTTGTGGATCGACGCCTGCAGCTGCCGCTCCTGCGTCTCGATCTCGGCCTTCTGCTTCGCGAGCAACGCCAGCTGGCGGTCCTGCGTGTCGAGGTAGGTCTTCGCGGATTCCACGCGGCTGCGCAGCGCGCGAACCTGGCTGTCGACGCGATGCAGCGTCAGGAGGTTGTCGAGAAGGGCCATAGACGCACGATCCTAGCAGGAAACGCGGCGCAAAAACCGCCGAGGATCCGCGGGAAATCCTGCGCTCAGGGAACGATCGGCGACAGCCGCAGCAGCCAGTACACGATCGGCCCCGCGAAGAGCGGGCTGTCGAGAACATCGAGCACGCCGCCCATTCCGGGCAGCGTGCGGCCCGAGTCCTTGAGCCCTGCGTCGCGCTTGAACGCGCTTTCCGCAAGGTCGCCCGCCTGCCCGATCACCGCGACCAGCGCGCCGCCGATCGCGCCGATCCACCACGGAATCCGATCGGCGCCCACGCCGTGCAGCTGCGCGATGTATCCGAGCCCGCCGCCGACCGCGGCCGCGGTCACGATGCCGCCGAACAGTCCTTCCCAGGTCTTCTTCGGCGAAAGCCACGGGATCAGCTTGTGCCTCCCGATGGTCATGCCCGTGAAGTACGCGCCGATGTCGCAGCTCTTCGTGGTCAGCACCGCGCCCACGAGGAGCCACGGCGAATGCTCGAGCCGGATCAGCATCCAGAAACCGAGCAGGACGCCGCCGTACACGCCCGCGAGGAGCGTTCCGCCCGCAAGCGCGAGCGAACCCGCGGGATCGCGGTTCCACGCCATGCGCAGCATGGCGCCGAGCAGTCCGAGCGCGAGCGCGGTCGCGCCCAGGCCCGCGGTCGCGACGGGGTTGCCCGTGATGGCGCTGCCTGCGGTGCCCGCGAGCCCGAGGAGCGCGGCCGCGGTCGCGGCGCCATTGCTCGCAGGCAGCTTCGCGGCGCGCATGAACGCGGTCACCTCGCGCGCGATCAGCACCGACAGCAGCGCCGCGAACACGAGCAGCACCAGCCCCGGCGGCAGTCCGCGCGCGGCCAGCGCCTCGTCGAGCGATGCATCCCACCACACCACGCCCAGAACGAGCGCGATCAGCAGGGGCCCCGTGATGAGTCGCTGCCAGAGCATGTCAGTAGGTCGGAACCTTCGGGTCGATGTCGAGCGACCAGAGGTGGATGCCCCCGGCCAGGCTGGTCACATTGGTGAAGCCCGCGCCGCGCAGCATGTAGGTCGCGGTCAGGCTTCGGCGGCCGTGGTGGCAGTTCACCACGATGCGCCGCGAGAGGTCGTCGTCGAGCTCGGCCTTCAGCTCGTCCATGCGGCGGTCGAGCTCCTGCAGCGGCAACAGGCGCGCGCCGTCGATCCGACAGATGTCCCATTCGGGCTGCGTGCGGACATCGAGCACGATCACCTGCTCGCCGCGCCCGCGCATCGCCGCCAGTTCGCGCGGGCTCGTCTCGTCCTCGCGTCGCCACGGATAGCCCTGCGGGATGCCTGCGGGAACGGCGCCTTGCTCGGTGTTCATCGCGGTTCCTCAGCGCACCCAGCCGTTGCGGACAAGTGCGGCCACCGTGCGCTTCGCGCGCGCGTCGCCGCCGATCAGCCGCTCGAGCTCGGCGCGGCGGATCGCGCCCTTGGTGGCGAGCGCTTCCATCGCGTGCGTGAACGCAAGCTGGTCGAGCGCGGCCTGCTCCACGCGCGCGGCAAGCGCCGTGCTCCACGCCGCGCCCACCTTCACGCGGCATGCCTGCGCGGCCGCGGAAGACACCGCGAGGGCCGGGCCCTTCGCGAAGCGCAGCGTCCACGCAAGGCCGTCGCGCGAAGGCGTGATCGACGCGATGCGGCCCGAGGGCGACGCGTCCTTCGCAGGAACCGTCGATCTCGACTTCGACTTCGACTTCGACTTCGGCTTCAACTTCGACTTCACGGACTTCACGGACTTGCCGCGCGCCGCCGTCGCCTTCACCTTCACCTGCGTCTTGCCAGCCGACTTCCTCGTGCGCCGTGCGGGCTTCGCCGTGGACTTGCTGCGTGTCGCCTTCTTGGCCATTGCGTTCCTTTCTAGGGCATCGCGGCGAACGCCGGCGCCCGTCGGATTACTCGAAATCGTCGATCAGGGCCTCGATCTCGCTCGCGGCGTGTCGATCGCCCACGCTGCGCGCCCGCGCCAGCCCGTCGCGCAGCACGGACACCGCCTCGGCGCGCCGACGGAGCGCGTCAAGCGCCTTCGCCTTGTGGAAGAACGCGTAGCACTGCTTCGGATCGGCCGCGATGGCGCGGTCGTACCAGCCGAGCGCCTCCTCGAGCCGACCGAGCTTCTGGCACTCCTGCGCGATGCCGTACAGCAGGAACCCGTCGTCGGGTTCCTGGCCATGCATGGCGAGCAGCTTGGCAAGTCGGTCGGAATCGGCGTGCAGCGTCATGGTCCTCCCGCAGCCGTGCGGGCTTCGGGGAGGGTACTCTACTTCCCCATGCCCCGCGCAAGCCACGGACAACCGAGCGCTGCCGACGCACGCCGCTTCCCTGCACGCAGCACGCACTTCCTCGGGCATGCGGCCGCGCGGGGATCGCGGCTCCTCGCGCTGCTCCCCGCACTGCTCCTCGCGCTCTCGCTTGCGCCGTTCCTCGCCGTCGGCTGCACCACCGATCCGCCGGGCACGCCCATCGTCGACGAGGAGGACGCCGAGCTCCCGCCCACCCCGCGCGCCATGCGCGTGGTGAGCGCCTTCGGCGGCACGCACCACAGGCTCGAGATCGCGGGCGGCCGGTGGTACCAGTCGCTTGCGAACCGCATGCTCCTGCTCGACGCAGGCTCGGGCGCGGTGACCGCCGACCTCGAGCTCGCGCCGCGCGGCACGACGGGCGACTGCGTCGACTTCGTCGCGCTCGGCGACCGCGTGATCGCGGTGCTCGCCGACGATCAGGTGGTCGAGATCGACTGGGCCGACGAGCGCCTGCCGCGCATTGCGTCGCGCTACACGCGTCGCGAACTGGGAATTCTTCCGTGGCGCGTGTGCGTCGTCGACGGCGAGGTGCTGGTGTCCGGGCGCGGAGGAATCGTGCGTCTCTCCGAGGCGCAGCCCGAGGGCTTGTGGCGCGGCGAGAAGGACGGCGAGCCGCTGCCGCCCGTGCCGCCTGCGGCGCTGCTCGCGGGGCGCGATGTCGGCTGCGTGGCTCCGTCGCGCGACGGTCTGGTCGCCTGCGTGGGCCGCCGCATCCTGCGCGCGGCGAACGGCGAGTACCTCGGCGCCGCGTCCGATCTGCGCGCGCTGTCGGCCGAGCAGGGCGGAGGCTACGCGTTCATCCTGCAGGCCACCGAAGGCGCGGCGGTCGGGCTGATGGACGAAGCCTTCCGCGAGCGTTCCTCGCAGGCGCTGCGCGGCGAAGTGCGCGCGGTGCGCGTGCTCGATGGCCGGTTCTTCGCGGTCAACGACTTCGAGGTCGCGACCTGGGCGCTCGTGGGAGGCCCGTTTCCGCCGGCGCCCGAGCAGCCGCAGGCTGCCGCGCAGGGCGCCGTGCTCGGGCCGCTTCTCTCCGTGCCGATCCGCGGCGCGCGCGATGTGGGCAAGGTGCAGACGAACCGCTTCGCCATCGCAGGAACCTTCGGCCGCGCGCTCTACCGCTACGCCGCCGAGGACGACCTGCCCGGCGACACCTTCTACGCGATCGAGCGGCTGCCCGGCCGCCTCGAGGCGTGCGTGAGCGACCGCCGCCGCGTGCTCGCGGGCAGCCGCGAGGGAACCTGGATGTACCTGATCGGCGAGGACGCCGACCTCTCCGAGCGCGAGATCGCCTCGCCCGATACGGCGGTGCTCGAGGTCGATGCGTCGTGGTGCAAGGCCGCGGTCATCGACGAGGGCGCGACCGTCGTCTTCCGCATGGGCGAGCGCGCGCAGACCTACGCGCCCGCCGAGGGCAGCGTCGTGTCGACGCTCGCGCTCGCCGACGGCAAGGTGTGGATCGGGCACGAGCGCGGCATCGATGTGATCGGCTTCGACCCCGCGCTGCGCGAGATCGTGGCGGAGGACCGCGTGCGCGCCGCCGGCCCGATGGTGGCGCTCTACCCAAACCGCGTGGGCGGCGGAGTGACCTATGTCGCGCGCTTCGGCGGGTTCGGCGTGGTCCGCCCGCTCGACGAGAACGCGCCCATTCCGGCCACGCCGGGTGCGCTCGACGGCTCGGGGCGGTCGCGCGCCAAGATCCGCGTCGGGCCCGAGGGGATCGAGCGGTGAGCGGGGGCTGGAGCCGTCATGGGAGCAGTCATGGGAGCCGTCATGGGAGCCGCCATGTGAGCCACGGCCAGAGCCACCGCCAGAACACGGCACGGAGCAACGCATGAGCGAAGGGCAGATCCGCGCACAGGTGCTTGTCGTCGACGACGAGCGCGATCACGCCGAGGCGATGGCCGAGGCGCTCCGCAAGCCCGGGCATGTGTGCACCATCGTGCACTCGTTCGCCGCCGCGAAGGACGAGCTGCTGCACGGGCACTTCGATGTGGTCGTGACCGACCTCGTGATGGAGACCGAGACCGCGGGCCTCGAGGTGCTGGCCACCGCGCGCGCCGAGCAGCCGCACGCGGAGACGATCATGGTCACCGCGCACGGCGACATCCCGACCGCGAAGAAGGCGCTCCAGGGCGGTGCGTACGACTTCATCGAGAAGCCCGTCGACCTCGTCGTGCTGCGCAACCTCGTGCACCGCGCCGCCGAGACCGTGATGCTGCGCAGCCAGAACGAGGCGCTCAAGGGCCAGGTCGACGCGGCGTTCGGCTTCGAGGGGATCATCGGCGAGAGCCCGGCGATGCGCCAGGTGATCGCCCTCGTCCGCCAGGTGGCGCCCAGCTCGATCCCGGTGCTCGTCCGGGGCGAGAGCGGGACCGGCAAGGAGCTCGTCGCCGCCGCGATCCACAAGGCGAGCCGCCGCGCCGACCGCCGCTACGTGACCTTCAACGCCGCCGGGCAGTCGGAGAGCCTGCTCGAGGACCAGCTGTTCGGGCACGTCCGCGGCGCCTTCACCGGCGCCGACCGCGACCG
>JBJTOV010000152.1:0-15983 GCA_046074745.1 Planctomycetota bacterium
GCGAAGCCCGCCGCGCCCCGCGTCGATCCACCGGCTGCGCGGCCTTCCGCGCCGCGCGTCGAGCCGCCCGCCGTCAAGCCCGCCGCGCCCCGCGTCGATCCACCTGCTGCGCGGCCTTCCGCGCCGCGCGTTGATCCGCCCGCCGCGAAGCCCGCCGCGCCGCGCGTCGATCCGCCCGCGTCCAAGCCGACCCCGCCGCGCGGGATCGACGATGCGCCGATTCGAACACCGTCGGCGAAGCCCGCACCGCGCGAGCGCGTGCCCGCGTCGGTGAAGCCTTCCCAGGATCGCCCCGAGGTCAAGCCCGAGACGAAGCCGAGCGCGCAACGACCCGAGACCAAGCGCCCCGAGCCCTCAAAGCCAGAAGCATCGAAGCCAGAAGCATCGAAGCCAGAAGCATCGAAGCCACGAGAGAAGCCTCCGACTTCGAGGCCTGACGCCTCAACGCCTCAGCCCACGAAGCCCGGCCGCGAGTCTCCTTCGATCGTGAAGCCCAGCGCGACCGACACGAAGCCGTCGCCAAAGCCGTCGTCAAAGCCCTCTCCTGAACCATCGTCCAAGCCGCGCCCGTCCGTCGATACCCCGACCGACCTCGGCAAGCCGAAGTCTCCCGAGCGCGGCGCATCCGACGCCTCGAAGCCCGCCGTGGGAACGAAGCCCATCGCGCCCGACCCCACGACGACCGTCACCCGCGAAAGCACCGCCACCGACATCAAGGTTCCGACCGCAGCGCCCATCGGCAAGAAGCCCGAGCGCTTCGTCGATGACGAGGTGTTCGGCGTGCCCGTGAAGGGCGACGGCGCGACGCGCGGCACCGGTTCGCGCGATCCGCGCGCCGATGGCGCGGCCGGCGCAGGCGTTGCCGTCGGCGATGTGATCGCCAACGGCAGCAACATCGACCAGACCGTCGTCATCAACAACAACACCTACAACACCTACACCGAGAACATCTACGACGCGAACGGCTGGAATCCCTACGGCCACGGCTCGAGCGCGGGCCCGTGCCACACCTGGGAGCGCTACGACTGCAGCGACGGCATCTCGATCGCGATCGGCTTCGGCGGCGGATTCAGCTTCGGCTTCTTCTACGGCTCGAGCTGCGCGCCCCTGTGCACCAGCTGGTCGAATCCCTGGTGGTGCGGCTATGCGTCGTCGTGGAGCTGCGGCCCGAGCTGGTACGCATGCCGCCCGTGGTACTCGTGGTGCCATCGTCCGTGGTGGCGCGACTGGAACTCGTGCGCGTACTGGACCTCGTCGTGGTGCACGCCGTGCCCGCGCCCGTGGTGGACCCCCTGCTACACCTACACGCCGATCGTGTACACGCCGTACGCGTACACGCAGGTCGTGTACCAGCCCGTGGTCGTGCAGGCGCCTCCTCCGCTGCCCGCGCCCGCGACGCTGTGGAGCTACCTCGCCGACGGCTACGACGACGATGCGGCCGAGGGCTTCGCGGTGCTTGCCGTCGCCGACCCGAACGAGGGCGTGTGGTTCGCCGCGCAGGGCCTGGCGCTCGCGTTCCGCGGCGACGAAGCGCGCGGCGCCGACCTTCTGCGCGACGCGTTCCTGGCCGACCCTTCGGCCATGACGCGCATCGACCGCTCGCCGCGCCTTGCGACGCGCATCGAGGCGCTCGAGCGCGTGCTTTCGCCCTTCGCGAACGGCGCGCCCGCGTCGGTCGACGCGCTGCTCGTGATCGCCGCGTGCCAGGCCGCGCGCGGCGACCTTGCGCAGGCGTACTTCACCGCGACCACCGCGCAGGCCGAGGGCGACCGCAGCGCGGGCACGGCGTCGTTCGTGGCGTGGCTGCACGGCGAGCTGCGGCGCAAGATCTGAAGCGCAGGCACGCAAGGCCTGATAGGCGCTTGAAACACCGCCGCGGTGCCGATGGGCACCGCGGTGTTCTGTTGCAAGGTCGGTTGGCTGCGAGGTCGGTTGGCTGCGCGGTCGGTTGGCTGCGCGGCTCGTCGTTCGCGAGGCTGGCTGTTCGCGAACATGTCGCTTCGCGAGAAACCGCGCTCCGCGCCGTGACTCCCGCCCGGTCTCAGCCCGTCCACGCGGCAAGCATCGCCGTGAGATCAGCGGCATCGACCAGGCCGCTCGCGTTCAGGTCGCCCGGGCCCGTCGTGCCCCACGCGTTGAGCAGAACGCTGAGGTCGGCCGCATCGACGCGTCCATCGCCCGTCAGGTCGGCGGGATTGGCGGGCGGCGTGTACACCACCGTCAGCAGCGGGCGCGCCGCGGACGAGCCCGACTCGCGGCTGTCGAAGCGCTTCACCGACTGCAGCGTGATCTCGTTCCCCTGCACGCACCAGCCGAAGTTGGTGGCGGGGTTGTTGAGCCAGCCCTGCACATCGGCCACCAGCGCGGGCGTGCTGGCCCATGTGTAGTAGCCGACATTGCCCACATTGCGCGTCGCGCTCGCGGTCGAAACGAACTCACCGCCCGCGGTCGCCCACGGCGTGTTCGGATAGAAGCGATGGATCCAGGTGACATCGGGCGGCAGGCTGTCGGCGCCGCCGCCGCCGAACGCGACGCTCGGGCCCTCGCCCCAGCCCGCAAGGAATCGCTTGAGCGAGATCGGGTAGTTGCCCGTCAGCCCGACCGCCGAGCAGTACATGCGCAGCGACACGCTGGTCACGGTCGACCCCTGCGGGATCGACGACAGGTCGAAGCGCAGCGCACCGCGGCGCAGCGTGCTGCCGCCATTGACACCCACGCGGCCCGCGAAGAAGTACTGCGCGGCGCCGCAGCTGTAGGCGCCGATCGGGTCCTCGATCAGCGTGTTGTCGGACACGCTGTTGAGCAGCAGTTGGTCGGCGGAGGCCCCCGCACCCAAAAAGGAGGCGGCGAAGGCGGCGGCGAAGGCGGCGATGACGGCGGATCGGAGCATGGGGCGGGGTTCGCGGGAATCCGAGAATCGGAGTCGGCGGTACGCGTTCAACTCCACGAATTGAGCAGGATCGCGATGTCGCCTCCGCCCACCGTGCCGTTTCCGTCGAGATCGGCGCTGCCCGCGGTGCCCCACTGCGACAGCAGGATGGTCAGGTCGGCGCCGTTCACGATGCCGTTGCCGTCGAGGTCGGCGGGGTTTCCGCCCGTCACGGTGACCGACAGGTTGAGCGTCAGGGTGCCCGACTGCGCGCCGGGAAGGTTCTCGTCGCTCACCTGCACGGTGGCGGTCTGGCTGTAGGTGCCCGCGACAAGGCCCGTCGGGTTGAAGCGGAAGCGCAGCGCGGTGGGCGTGCCCGCGATGTTTGCCTCGACCGCGTCGATCACCGAGAACGCGCCCGACAGGCCGGTGGCTCCGTCGGCGTCGAGCTTCGCCTGAAGCGCGCCGTATCCGAAGTTGTAGAGGTTGATGGGAAGCTCGATGGCCGCGCTGCCTTGCGGCACCGACTGGGCGAGGGTGGTCGTGGTCACCACGCCCTTCGCGCTCCACGACGGGCGCGCGCGGGCGAGCACGCTTCCGGTCAGCGTGCGCGAGGTGTTGGCGTTCTGCGTGCCTTCGACCGTGCTCGTGATCGCCGCGGTGGCGTTCACCACGCGCGCGGTCGAAGTGTCGAGCGAAAGGTTGACGGTGGTCGACGCGGGCGACAGCGCGGCGGCCGCGATGTTCTGCGTGCCCACGAGCCCGTTCGAGCCCGTGACCGTGCAGGCGAGCGCATCGACGCCCTGCGGCGCGACCACGCTGGCCGCGTTCGACACGCTGACGGGGATCTGCACCACGGCGCCCACGATGACGGGCGTGAAGGTCGACTGCATGGAGGCCGACAGCACGGGCGGCACCTGGTAGTCGGCGATCACGGGCAGGTGGTCGGTGGCGTCGAACAGCAGGTCGGCCAGCATGTTCGAGCGCGTGACATTCCCCGCGTAGTACGAGTTGTTGCCCGAGTTGATGGCGAGGTTGTAGTGGGCCCCGTCGTTGCCCATCGTGCGGTAGCTGTTCGCGATCATCGACAGGCCGTCGCCGTCGTGGAACTCGGCCGTGCTCAGCTGGAAGTCGAATCGGTCGTCGCAGCCGCCGCCGATGAGCGTTCCCGTCACATCGCGCGGCGACTGGGTGTGCTTGAGCGCGCCCGCCGACCCGACCCAGTCGGCGCCGCCGATCGGATCGATGCACTGCGCGTTGCCAGCGGCGAGCATGATCTCGTAGGCCTGCTCCGCGTTCGTGTACAGGTTGTAGTCGCCGACGAAGATGATGTGCTGGCCCGCGCCGAGCGCGTTGGCGTTGTTGCGCAGCGCCGTGGCCCCCGAGGCGCGCTCGGCCGCATCGGCGCTGGTGTTGCTCGCCTTCAGGTGCGACGAATACAGATAGAAGCGCGCGGCGGGCGACGAGTAGCCGACCAGCTGGAACTGCCAGCGGTCGCTGTTGCGCGAAGCGCCCGTGGGGATGTCGGCGTGGCCCGCCACGATCTCGGCGAGGAGGTCGGAGCGGTAGTAGCAGCACTGCGCGCCGCTCGCGCTGTCCTCGGTGCTCGAGGTCGTGAAGGTCGCGCGGGCGTAGGGAATGCCGGGGTAGGCGGCGAGCACATGGCCGTCGAGTTCGGCGAGGTCGGCCGCGCGCGTTTCCTGGAAGGCGAGGATCGCGGGCGCCACCGCGAGGCCGCGCGCGTTGTCGAGCGCCATTTCGGAAAGAACCGCGCGCAGCGACGGGCCGTCGCCCGCCATCTTGGCGATGTTGTAGTTCACCACCCGCAGCTGAGCCTCGGCCGCGCCGACGGCCGCGAGGAACGGCATGGCAAGCGCGGCGAGGATCGCGGCGTGGATGGCGGCGTGGAATCGACTCTTGGGTGCGCGCTTCATGCGGGGGGCTCCACGGACGCTCGGGCCGTGCTCCATACGGCCTCGGCCGCCCGCACGACGCGGGCAGCCTCCGATATCTCTCGCAATGTAGGCCTGGAACAGGCCTAGGGAAGCCCCCTCCCGAGCGAACGCGCGATTCAGGTCGACCTGTGAGGGCGCATGGTCCGCGTAGCGCGCGGCGACGAAGCCATCCGCCGCGGAGCCCGAGGTTACGATCCCCGACCCGAGACCGGCACTGCCCGGGATCGGTCACGGAGAGACCATGCTTCGAACCCTTGCGACCGTCGCGGCCCTGTGCGCCGCCGCCCCGCTCCTGGCGCAGCAGGTGCAGCCCGAGGTCTTCACCCTGGACAACGGGATGAAGTTCCTGCTCCTGCCTCGCACCGATCAGCCGAACGCCATCGCCGCCGGCTGGGTGGCCAAGGTCGGCTCGGTGAACGAGCGGCCCGGCATCACGGGCATCAGCCACTTCTTCGAGCACATGATGTTCAAGGGCACCGACACGATCGGCACCAGCGACCCCGCGCGCGACGCCGAGTACCGCGCCCGCCAGGCCGAGCTGCGGCGCCAGATGAACGAGATCACCTGGAACGAGCAGTACCGCCGCTTCTTCGACGGCGAGATCTCCGATCCGTGGGACCCCGCGAACGACACGCCCGCGCTCGCCACGCTGCGCGCCGAGCTCAAGCGCCTGATGGACTCGCAGCAGGGCCGCCTCGGCGCCGACCGCATCGCGGAGCTCCAGAAGGAGGTCGCCGCGGCCGCGCCCGACGCGAAGGAGCGCCTCGAGCAGGAGCTCGCGCTCCTCAAGGCCGAGCAGGAGAAGTCGCGCACGGTCGTGAAGGACGAGTTCGACAAGGTGTACACCGCGGGCGGCGGCTCGCAGATGAACGCGTTCACCTCGAACGATGTGACCTTCTACTTCATCAATGTGCCGAGCAACAAGTTCGAGCTGTGGGCGTGGATGGAGTCGGACCGCCTGTCGGGCTCGGTGTTCCGCGAGTTCTTCTCGGAGCGCGATGTCGTGCACGAGGAGCGCCGCCTGCGCACCGAGAGCACGCCGACGGGCATCTTCCAGGAGCAGTTCGAGTCGATGTTCTGGAAGTCGAGCGGCTACTCGTGGCCGGTCATCGGATGGTCGAGCGACCTGAACAGCTACACCATCGACGAGGCGCTGCGCTACTGGAACATCTACTACCGCCCGAACAACCTGTGCGGCGTGGTGGTGGGCGACTTCAACCCGAGCGAGGTGAAGGCGACGATCACGCGCTACTTCAGCCGCCTCGAGCGCGGCGCGCAGGACGCGCCGCCCGTGGTCACCCTCGAGGTGCCGCAGCTGGCCGAGATGCGCATGAACGCCGAGTGCGACTGCCAGCCCTCGGTCGAGGTGCGCTACCACACCGTGCCGTTCCGCCACAAGGACGCGTACGCGCTCGATGTGATGGCCGCGGTGCTGAACGGCCGCACGGGGCGCCTGTACAAGACCATGGTCGAGGGCGACGAGATCGCCTCGAGCGCGGGCGCGCAGCAGGACAGCCGCAAGTACGCGGGCGCGTTCAGCTTCTCGGGCGAGGTGAAGGGCGAGTCGACTCCGGGCGAGCTCGAGCAGTCGTGGTACCGCGAGCTCAAGCGCCTGCAGGACGAGACCGTTCCCGCGAACGAGCTGCAGAAGGTGAAGAACCAGTTCGCGGCGTCGAACTTCCGCCGCCTGAAGAGCAACTTCTTCCTGATGGTGCAGCTGGGCTACGCCGAGGGCCTGGGCGGCTGGGAGGAGATCAACGACGCGCCGCGGCGCATCGAGGCGGTGACCGCCGACGACATCCAGCGCGTCGCGCGCACCTACTTCAAGCCTGAGAACCGCTCGGTGGCGACCTACCTGCGCAGGGCGGGCGCGCCGCAAGGCGAGGTCGACGAGGCGCTGGCCGCGCTGCCCGCGCCGATGCAGGCGCAGGCGAAGGCGGCGGCCGCGCGCATCGCGCAGGAGACCGACCTCGCCAAGCTCACCGAGGGCCTGGCCGAGATGAAGGCGAACGCCGCGCAGATGCCGCCGCAGATGAAGCCCATCATCGAGTATGTGATGTCGAAGGTCGAGGCCCGCATTGCGGAGCTCGAGGCCGCCGCCAAGAAGAACTGACGGGAAGGGACCAACGCCATGAAGCAACTCACCACGATCCTCTCGCTCGCGCTCTGCGCGGGCGCCACCGTCGCCGCGGCGCAGGACCTTCCGAAGCGCCCCGAGCAGATCGCGTTCAAGCCGCTCGTCTTCAACCCTCCCAAGGCCTCGGACCACCGCCATGTGCTGTCGAACGGCACGGTGGTGTTCCTTGCGCCGAGCAACGAGCTGCCGCTGGTCGAGCTCGAGATGACCTTCAAGGGCGGCGAGTACCTCGAGCCGGCCGACAAGGTCGGGCTCGCGGCCATGACCGCCGAGCTTATGCGCACGGGCGGCACCGAGAGCCTGTCGCCGTCCGAGCTCGACGAGCGCCTCGACTTCCTCGCCACCGAGGCGTCGGTCGACGCGGACGCGACCACCTGCAGCGCGTCGCTCGACTGCCTTTCGTCGAAGTTCGACGAGAGCCTGTCGCTCCTGATGGACATGCTGCGCCGCCCGCGCTTCGACGACGGCAAGCGCATGATCGCCCTCGACGCGGCGATCGAAGGCATGAAGCAGCGCAACGACGACGCCGACTCGATCCTGTCGCGCGAGTGGGCGATGCACATGTACGGCGCCGACCACTTCGAGGCGCGCCAGCCGACCGAGGCGTCGATGAACTCGATCGGGCGCGACGACATGGCTGCGTTCGCGCGCAAGGTGTTCAACCCGTCGAATGTGGTGGTCGCGGTGAGCGGCGACTTCGAGCCGAAGGCGATGCTCGCGAAGCTCGAGGCCGCGTTCGCGGGCTGGGAGAAGGGCGAGCGCATGGCCGATCCGCCGGCGCCCCCCGCCACCTTCGAGGCGGGCGTGTTCCGCGTCGAGAAGGAGATCCCGCAGGGCAAGGTCTACATCGGCCGCCGCTCGATGGTGCGCGAGGACCCCGACTACTTCGCCGCGCTCGTGATGAACGAGATCCTCGGCGGCGGCGGCTTCACCAGCCGCATCATGAAGACCGTGCGCTCGGACGAGGGCCTGGCCTACTCGGCGGGCTCCGGCCTGAGCGCGGGCGTGTACTACCCGGGCGTCTTCCGCGCGGGCTTCCAGTCGAAGAACCCGACGGTGGCGCTCGCGGTGAAGCTGATCGAGAACGAGTTCCGCCGCATGCGCGACGAACCCGTGGGCACCGAGGAGCTCGCGGTCGCCAAGCAGTCGTTCATCGAGACCTTCCCGCGCTCGTTCGAGTCGAAGCCCGCGATGCTCGGCATCTTCGTGGCCGACGAGTGGACGGGCCGCAGCGAGGAGTACTGGCAGACCTACCGCGAGAACATCGACAAGGTGACCGCGGCGGATGTGCAGCGCGTGGCGGCGCGCCTGCTCGACCCGAAGCAGATGGCGATCTTCGTGGTCGGCGACTGGGACACCATCGCCCCCGGCGATCCGACGGGCCGCGCGCGCATGGCCGACTTCTTCGACGACCGCTCGACCGAGGTGCCGCTGCGCGATCCGCTGACCATGAAGCCGATGGGCTCCGCGCAGCCTGCGGCGGAACCCGCTCCCGCGGCGCCGTGAGCGCCGTCGACAACCTGAAAACCGCGAACGCCGCCTCTCCTCGGGCGGCGTTCGCGTCGGTGGATCGTGCCGCGCGCGGGCGGAATGTCAGGCCGCGCGCGGACGGTCGTCGTCGCCATCGTCGGCCAGCGCGACAAGGTCCTGCTTCAGCTTGCTGAAGCTGAGCACGACCTGCTCGAGCGCGTCGAGCGCGTGGCCGCCTCGCGGCGACGGCATGTTTCTGACGCAGGTGGGAAAGGGAATCGGCTGGGGAACATCGTCCGTCTGGCACTCTTCGATACCGTCGATGGGCTTCGTTCCGACCAGCCTGAGCCGCGCGAATCCGTGCATGGCGTTCCTTTCCGCAGTGCCGGTCCATGGCACCCTGCGTCAACGAAGGGATCGGCGCTTGGGGGGCGCGACTTGGGCCCTGCCTGCGGAAACCTGCAAGTTGGCGCAAACCGCGCGAGGCGGGCGGATAATGCCCTTCCCGCTCGCGGATCAGGCGAGGCCGTGGAGCGCGCGGCGACCCGCGCGGTAGCGGATGAAGCCCGCGGCCATGCCGACGGCGCCGAGCACGCCGAACACGAGTCCGCTGCGCGCAAGGCGCGCAGGGTCGGGAAGCGTCTCGATGCGCGGCTGCGGGATGCCGCCCGCGGAGTTCGATGCGTTCGCGTGTCCGATGCGGAGCCCGTCGCCGGCGCGCGCGGGGTCGCGGTTCGCCTGGTAGATCACGGTCGACATGACCGCGTCGACGGTGGCCGCCGCCGACTCGGCGTCGGCGCCGCGCATGGCGAGCCGCACGGTGCCCACGCCCTGCGGCTCGATCTGAAGGCGCTGCGCGAGATCGGCGACCAGCGCGCTGCTTTCGGCGTGGCTGCGGCCGCGCTCGTTCAGGCGCGACGCGACCAGGCCCACGAAGCCCGCGTTGCCGACCTCGGACTTGAGCCACGCGGCGAGCTCGGTGGCGTCGGCCGCCGCGGGGCGCCCCTCGGGGCCCTGCCGCGTGACGGCGAACTCCATCGATGCACGCGCGGGCGGCTGCTCGACCACGCCCGCGACATGCCAGCTGGCAAGCGCGGCGAGCGCGAGGAAGCAGATCGAGGCGGCCGCCGTACCGATCGACGACATGCCTGTGGCGCGGCGCGCCAGCATCTCCTCGCTCGAGGCGAGCACCGCGCGGAGTTCGGCGATCTCCTTGCGCTCGCGCGCGAGCGCCGAGCGCTCGGCGGCCACGCGGGTCTCGTCGAAGCTGGTGACGGGGCCCTCGTGGCCCGGGAAGGCGAATCCGTCGGCGGCGGCGGCGTGCGGCGCGGCGACAGGCGCGGCGGCGCGCGCCGCGTCGAACGCGGCCTGCTCGGCGCGCACGCGGCGGGCCTTGGCCTTGATCCCCTTGTGCAGGTTGACCAGCCGCTGGTGGCGATGGCGCATGAAGTTCGCGGCGAGCGCGAGCTGCTCGCTCTTCGCGGCCAGGATCGCGGTGGCCTGCGATTCGGCGAGCGCGCGGGCGCGCGCCTCGATCTCGGCGTCGCTGGCCGGCGCGTTCCGCGGCTGCGCGGACTGTCCGAGCGCCGCGACCTTGCGCGCGAGTTCCGCGGCCTCGCCCGTGCGGGCGGCGACCTCGGACTCGAGCGCCGCGATGCGGGCGCGGCACGCGTCGAGCGCCTCGTCGAGCTGCGCGATGCGCGCCTCGCGGAACGCGACATGCTCGCGCAGATCGCGGATGCAATCCTCTCCCGAGCGACGCGCCGCCTCGGACTGCGCGAGCGCCTGCGCGCGGGCGTCGTGCTCGCGGGCGAACTGCTCGAACTGCGCCGAAGCCTCGGTGCTCGTCGTCTGCGCCTCGGCGGCTTTCGCGCGCGCTTCGGCCAGCTCCTGCGTGCGGGCCTCGAGCTCGGCGCGCAGCGATTCGATCGATTCCTCGAGCTCGGCGTGATCGTTCGCAAATTCGAGCGCGGCCTCCTCGAGGTCCTCGTCGTGCGCGACCGTGGCGGCCGCGAGCTGCGACTCGAGCTCGGCGATGCGCGCGGCGAGCGCGGCGCGCTCTTCGGCGGCGCGGCGCTCGACGGTCTTCACCCGCGCGCGGTCGCCGGCGATGGCGTTCTCCGCCTCGACCAGCCGTTCATCGAGCATCTGCACGCGCTCGCGCGCGGTGGCCAGCTCCTCCTCGATGCCCGCGCGGCCCTCGGTGGCGGCCTGCACGGCGCTCTGGAAGCGCTGCTCGGCCGCGGCAAGGCGCGCCTCCGCCTCGGCGACCGCCTGCGCGCCCGCGCGCTCGGCCGATGCAAGGCGCGTGGCGAAATCACTTCGATCCGCGTCGCGCGCGCCGCGCTCGGTGGCAAGCTCCGCGGCCAGCGTCATCTGGCGGCCAAGCAGCGTGGAACGCTCGTTCTCGAGCGATTCCACCTCGCGGGCAAGCCGCGCGGCCTCTTCGCCTGCGCGCTGCACCTCGCCACCCGCCCGCTCGCGCAGCGTGCCGATGGTGCGCTCGACATCGGCGATCAGCGCCAGCACATCGTGCGACGGCGCAAGCGGATCGTTGGTACGGGTGTGCGTCTCAGGCCCCATGGGTGCATTGCTCCACAGGGCGGATCGGCAGACGGGGCGCACGCCTGAAGCCCGGTTGAAGAATTGCACGGTCGCGCGGATGCCGCAGGCGCTGCCGATATCGCGGACGGCCCATCCTGCCGCGAGGACGGCACGAGGCAGACTCGAAGAGGACCGAGAACCACGAACCCGCCGCTACCCGCGCGGAACCGAGCGCACCACGATCGAGCCCGTCGACATCGCGGGGTCGAGCGCGCGGCGGTCGATGGTGACCTCGACGACGCGCGAGCCCTTCTCGGCGGTGCACGACGAACGGTCGAGCCCGCGCTCCGAGCGCGACACGGTCCAGCCGGCGCCACGCAGCCGCTCGATGGTGGTCGACATCGCCGCGGCGGCGTCGAGCACCTCGCCCGCAAGCAGGAAGGTGCCGCCCGTCACGGTGCCGCCGCCGCGCTTGATGTCGGCGCTGCGCACGGTCGCCATGCCTGGCGGCAGCGGCACATCCGACTCGAGCAGGACGGGGTCGGCCGCGCACGCGGCAAGCGCCGCGAAGGCTGCAAGAAGGGCGAAGGCCCGGTGCGTCATGCGCGCAGGATACCTCACGCGAACGACCCCATCAGCCGTTCGGCCGCGCGGCGGCCCGAGCGCATCGCGCCGTTGATCGACGCGTCCTCGACATGGTCGCCCGCCACGAACACGCGCTCGCCGAGCTCGAGCGGCGCGCGCACCGCGAGGTCGGACGGCCATTGCCGCGGAATCGCGTGCGCGATGCGCTGCACCCGAAGCAGCCGCCAGCCCGCGGTGGCGCGCGCGCCCAGGATCTGCACCAGCGTGCGGCGCATGTCCTCGGCCACATCGGCCGAGGTGTTGAAGTCGGCGGGAAGGAACGCGGTGTTCGCGACGAACAGCCCTTCGCCCTGCGCGCCGTACGACGGAGCCACCGCGCTCATGGCCGCGCCGTGGTTGAAGGCGCCGCGGCCCGAGCCGTTCAGCACGAGCCACGCGGGCAGCGCAGAGCGGTCGGGCGTGGCGAACCACGCCGACAGCGTGCCGCACCAGCGGATCGCTGGAAGTTCGGGCAGGAACGCACGCAGGCCGTCGGCGTCGGTGGCGAGGATCACGCCGTCGCCGTCGATCCGCTCGCCCGACGCGAGGACCGCCGTGCGCCCCTCGAGCCGCTCGACGCGCGCCTCGGTGCGCACCGTGGCCGCGGACACGCTGCGCTCCATCTGCGCGGCGATCTCGCCCATCCCGCGCGACGGCACGCATGCGAAGCCCTCGGCGAACATGCGCAGCAGGAAGTCGAGCCTGCTCGCGTCGGTCTCGAGCGAGCGGTCGAAGAACACCCCGCCGAAGAAGCTGCGGAAGAAGAGGTCGATGGTGGCGCGCGAGACGCCCGCCTGGCGCAGGCGCTCGAGGCTGGTCTCGCCGGGCGCGCCGGGCTGGTCGGCGGGCCCGCGCAGGGCGCGCAGCGCGAACGGCACCATGCGCAGCGCGTCGCGCGGCGGCACGATGCCCTTCAGCACTCCCGCCACCGCCGCCAGCGGCTCGCGCAGCGGATGCGCGACCGTGCCCGTGCGCGCGCCGTTCCACACCATGGCGCCCGGCATGAACGCCTTCAGGTCGAGCGCGCGCAGGTCGAGGTAGCGGCGGCCCTCGGGGTAGGCAGACAGGTAGATCTGGAAGCCACGGTCGACCGTGAAGCCGTCGATGCGGTCGCTGGCCACGCGTCCGCCGAGCCGCGGCGACGCCTCGAGCAGCGTGACCGCGTGGCCCGCGTCGAGCAGCGTGCGCGCGGCCGCGAGGCCTGCGATGCCTCCTCCGACGATGGTGAACCTGCGAGCCATGCGGCGCGGACTTTACGCCATCGACGCGCGCGCGTCGCCGCGACCGCGCCAGGCCAGCGCGTCGGCGGCGAGGATCGCGACGAGCGCCGCGACCACCATGAAGCCCTGCTCGAGGATCAGGTAGCCCTGGTGGTCGAAGGAGGGTTCCGCGCCCGCATCGCCCGCAAACATGGCCCGCACCAGCGCGCGGTAGCCGAAGAAGAGGCCCGTGCCGAACGCGAGCGCGAGCGGCCAGCTCCACGGCGCGAACGCGTGCGCCATCGACCGCCGGCCGTTGGCGCGCTCCCAGCGGAACCTGCCGAGTCGCATGCCGAGCGCCGTCGCGAGGACCAGCCCCACCACCAGCGCGAAGCCCGCGCAGTAGACGATTGCCGCGAGGTTGATCTCGTCGCCCGCCACACGCATCCGGCCGAGCATGCCGCCGCCCACGACGAACACGGCGAGCAGCACCGTGCCCGCGGCCGAGGTCCAGCTGGCGCCGCGCGCGTAGAGCATGGCTTCCTGCTCGAGCATCTCGCGGCGCGCCTCGCCCGCACGCAGCGCGGGGTGACGCAGCGCGAACACCGCGCCCGCCATCAGCACGCCCAGCCAGCCCGCCACCATGTCGAGCACGCTGAAGGTTCGGCCGAGGATCTCGATCGCCTGCGTGCGCTCGTCCAGGTACACCCAGCCGAAGCCGATCGCGAAACCGAGAAGCGCGCTGCCGCGGGGCGCCGCATGCATCCACATCCACGCGAGCAGGCCGAAGCCCGCGAAGTGGATGAACTTGTCGATCATGCCGCCCTCGCCGAAGCCAAGGCGCGGCCAGTGCGTGGCCACCGTGAGCGGAACGAGGTACGCGACCAGCGCGATGCGCCACGCGCGGCGCGAGGCCGCGATCAGGGCAGGGTCGGGCTCGATGCGCGGATCCATCGGCTAGTGGCGGCGCGGCAGCGTGGCCGCGCGGAACGGGTGGCGCGGGTCGGCGGCGTTCTCGTCGGTGATGGCGGCGGCGGGCTTCGCGGAAGCGGCGGCGGGCGCGGGCTTCGTGGCCGCGGTGGGCGTGAGCGCGGGTGCGGGTGTGGGCTTCGTGGCCGCGGTGGGCGTGACCGCGGGTGTAGGTGCGGATGAGAGGGTCGCCGCGGGCGCGGCCGATGCGACGGGCTTCGATGGCGCAGCGGGTGCCTGCGTGACGACGGGCGCGGGTGCTGCGGCCGCCGTTGGCTTCGCGGCGGGCGGCTCGGCGGCGCGCGTGGTCTTCGCAGAAGGCCTGGGGGTTGTGGCGCGCGGCTCGGCGAGCGTTGCGGCGTCGGGCGTGGCCGCGCTGGCGCTCGCCAACGGTGCCGACTTCGCGGCGGCCGGGCGCGCCGCGGGCTTGGCAGCGGGTGGCTCGGCGGCGGGCTTTGAGGCGCGCGGCGCGGAGGCCGCGGAAGCCGTAAGAGTCGCGGAGGTCGTGGAAGTCGCGGAGGTCGCGGAGGTCGCGGAGGTCGTGGAGGTCGCGGAAGTCGTGGAAGTCGTGGACTTGACGGCGTTCACCGTGGTCGCGGCGGCCGTCTCGATCTTGGTCGTCGGGCTGCTGGCCTGCTTCGACGCGGGCTTCGCGGCCGCGGGCTTTGCAGAAGCGGGCTTCGTGGGCTCAGGCCTGGAGAGCTCGGTCTTGGAGGGCTCAGGCTTGGTTTCCGCGGTCCTCGCGGCTTGGGGCTTCGTCGATTGCGGCTTCGTGGCTTCAGGCTTCGTGGCTTCAGGCTTCGTGGCCGCAGCGCTCGTCGCTTGTGGCTTTGCGGCGTGCGGCTTCGCGACTTCGGGCTTCGTGCCTGCCGGCTTCGCGGCCGCGGGCTTCGCGCCCTCGACCGTCGCCGCTCGCGCGTTCGACGCCCCCCGATCCGCGACAACGCTCTTCGCGGCCACAGGCTTCGGCTCCGTCACCACCGCGGCGGGCTTCACCGTCGCCGCCACGATCGGCGCGGGCGCAGCGCTCGCCGCGTTCGGCGGGATCTTCGCCATCTTGGCCGCGCGCGCGGCCGCCGCTGTCTCGGGCGTGAAGCGCGACGAAGCCACCGCTGCCGCCGCGGCCGCTGCTGCTGCCGCCGCGGCTGCCGCTGCTGCCGCCGCCGCCGCGGGCGTGGGCCTGCCCGCCACCGCGTCGGGCACGCCGTGCGAAACCTCCCAGTCGCGCACATAGCGCTCGGCGATCGCGCGGTAGTCGATCGCGCCCGGGCACCACGGCGCGTAGTCGAAGATCGTCTGCCCGAAGCTCGGCGCCTCGGCCAGCTTGATGTTGCGGCGCACCGCGGGCATCAGCACCTTCGCGCCGTCCCACGGAAGCCCGCTGCCCTCGTGCTCGGCGAAGAAGTTCGACAGTTCCTGCACCACCTCGCGGCTGTGCGCGGTCTGCGTCTCGTGCATGCACAGCACCACGCCGCCCACCTTGAGGTCGGGGTTCAGGCCCTGCGACAGGATCTGCACCGTCTCGAGCAGCTTGGTCAGCCCCTGCATCGCCAGGAACTGCGCCTGCATGGGCACGATCACCTCGTCGGCAAGGCACAGGCCGTTCAGCGTGAGCACGCTCAGGCTCGGCGGGCAGTCGATGAGCACGAAGTCGTACTCGCCGCGCAGCGACTCGAAGCGCTCGCGCAGGATGCGGTTCCGGTCGGGGTGCGCGGCCAGCTCGGTCTCGGCGCCCGCGAGGTCGGTGGTCGACGGAAGCAGCCAGAGGTTGTCGCGCACCTGCACGATGCACTCGCGCAGCGACACCTCGGGCTCGGTGAGCGCGTCGTACGCCGTGCGCCCCACCGACGAGCCATCGACGCCGAGATGCAGGGAGAGATGCGACTGCGGATCAAGGTCGATGAGCAGCGTGCGCCGCCCGAGCAGCGCGATCGCCGCGCCGATGTTGACGGTCGAGGTCGTCTTTCCCACGCCACCCTTCTGGTTGAGGAAGGCGGCGATGCGCGGCGGAACAAGCGTCATGGGCGCGAGTATACGGCGCGGCGCGGGCTATTCCCGCGACAGGAGATCGATGCGCACGCGGCGCGGCAGCGTGCGCCACGGCGTGGCCGCGAACGGCGCATCCTGCCGTCCGACGGGGGTTTCGCGCATGAAGCCCACCGACACCACCATCGCGCCGTCGGTGCGGTCGATCCACGCGGGCGGCACCACGAACC
>JBJTOV010000153.1:0-11073 GCA_046074745.1 Planctomycetota bacterium
GGGCGCGGGCGCGTCGAGCACATCGATCAGGCACTGGGTCGCGGGGTTCCAGTACCGCGCGAACGACCGCTCGGCCTGCGCGGCCAGTTCCACAAGGTCGGCCGTGTCGTCGGGGGCGATCTCGCACATCGAGCGCAGCGCGTCGATCCACAGCGCGCTCAGTTCGACGGGCTTCCCGATGCGCGGCGTGACCACGGTGTCGCCGATCTTCGCGTCCATCCAGGTGAGCTGCAGGCCCGCCTCGCCGGCGCGCACGAGCCCGTCGGAGTCGACGCCGATCCCATGCATCGTGCCGCGCGCGTACGCCGCGACCACGGCGCGCATGCGCGGCCAGAGGCGCGCGATCCACGCGTCGTCGCGCGTGGCGCGGTAGGTGTCGCAGCACGCGCGCAGGAAGAGAAGCGGCGCGTCGGCGCTGTGGTACTCGGGCACGCCCGAGAGGTCGGGGAAGCGGTTCGGCAGCAGTCCGTCGCGCAGGCGGTCGGCGAAGGTCTCGAGCACGAGCTTCGCATCGTCGGCGCGGCCCGTCGCCAGGCACAGCCCGCGCAGCGAGAGCATCGCGTCGCGGCCCCAGTCCTCGAACCACGGATAGCCCGCGATGATCGAGCGGCCCTCGCCGCCGTCGCGGCGCGCGCGCTTCACCACGAATCCGTCGGCGGCGAGCGCCAGCGAGCGCAGCGCGGCGGGGGCGCGCGAGAGCCCCGCGCCCGCGACCAGTCGGCGCGCGCGGGCGCGCTCGGCCGCGATGATGGCGGCGCCGTCGACCGATCCGCCGTTCGCGCCGTCGAGCGGCGCGAGCGAGATGCAGAGCGCCACCGACTGCCCGGGCGCGATCACGAACGACGCGGTGAGCGCATGCAGCGCGCTGCCGATCGCGTCGTAGCCGCGCGCCGCTTCCTCGGCCAGCGCATGGCGGCGCCACCACACGCATGCGGGCGACAGCGCGGCGCCCTGGCCTGCGACATGCAGCACCGTGGGCGTGGGGGCGTGCGCGTTCGCAGGCAGTTCGATCTGCGCGCGCGCGCCGTCCTCGCTCTCGCTGTGCACGCACGCGCTCCACGAGGCCTCGGGATCGAGCCTGTGGTGGCTGCGGTGCTCGACGAACACCGCGGCGTCGAGCGCGATCGGAGCGCCGCCGTCGGCGAGCGTCCACACGACCGCCACGCCGCGCGCATCGCGCAGCATGACGATCCGCTTCTCGAGCCGCGCGCCCTCGAGCTCGAACCGCCAGGTCGGGATGCCGTCCTCGAGCGCAAAGCCCGCGACCGCGCGGTGCCCGTCGGGGTCGACCGAACCATCGGCCCAGCGGCGGCTTCCGAGGTTGATCCGCGCGCCGCCCGAGCGCACCGTTTCGTCGATGAACGGCACCAGCATCCGCCGTCCGACGGGCGCGTCGCACGCCGCGACCAGAAGGCCGTGGTATCGCCGCGTCGCGAGCAGGTTGGTGGTTCCGATTCCGTAGTCGCCGTAGCCGTTCGTCACCAGCCACTCGCGCCGCACGCCCTCGACGATGTGGCCCGCGTCATGGCGGCCGATCGCGATCGTCGTCGCGGCATCGGAGTCGATCGTGGCGCTGTGCGGATCTGCGCGCTGCATCGGACGGACGATACTTCAATCGGCCGCGCCGATCAGTCGATCCTTCGTCCGGGCCACGGTCCGCCGAAGAGGTGGATATCCACCTCATGGACATGGAAGCGCGCGACCTCGCCGATCGGCAATTCCTGCGCGGCGCGGGCCGAGACGCGCGCCCGCAGCGTGCGTCCGTCGTGGCGCACGGCGATCGCGTCGGCGAACAGCCCCGCGGGCTCGACCGCCAGCACGCGCGCCTCGATCGCAACCGACGGCGCACGCGGCGCACCCGACCGCACCTGCCACGGGCGCACGCCGAGCAGCACGGTGCCTTGCGTTCCCGCGGCCGCCTGCAGCTCGGCAAGGTGCTCGTCGAACGCGGGCGCGACGAGAAGCCCGGGCTCCTGCGCGCCGGGCCTGTGCTCGACCACATGCATGCCGAGGTCGTCGACGAGCTGCGCGGTCTCGAGGTCGCTCGGCCGCGCGAACACGGCGGCGGCGGTTCCGTGCGCGCGCACGCGCCCGTCCACCAGCACCAGCATGTCGTCGGCGATCGCCATCGCGTCGGTCGGGTCGTGCGTCACCACGATCGTGGTGGTTCCGCTCGAGCGCTGCAGGTCGCGCACCAGCCTGCGGATCACCAGCCTGTTCGTGCGGTCGAGGTTCGCGAACGGCTCGTCGAGCAGCGCAAGGCGCGGCGCGCGGATGAACACGCGGCCCACGGCCACGCGCCTGCGCTCGCCCGCCGACAGCATCGACGGCCGCCGCCGAAGCAGCGGCTCGATTCCGAGCGACTCCGCGATCGACTTCACGCGCGACGCGCGGCGGTCCGCCGCCTCGCCGCGCGCGAGCACCGCCGACTCGAGGTTCTCGAACACCGTCAGGTGCTCGTGCAGCGCCGCGTCGTCGAAGCTCATGCCGATTCCGCGCAGCGACGGATCGAGCGCCGCGAGGTCCTGCCCGTCGAACGACACGCTTCCTTCGTCGGGCGGGTCGAACCCCGCCAGCGCCGCGAGCAGCGAGCTCTTGCCCGCCCCCGACGGCCCGACCACGGCAAGCAGCCTTCCGCGCCCGAGGCCGAAGCCCACGCTGTCGAGAATGCGCCTGCCGCCGCGCGACAGCGACACCGATTCCACGCACAGCCCGTCGCCGCGCGGGGAGGCGGCCATGTCAGCCGCGCTCCGCGCGCCGCCGCTTCAGCTCGGCGTCGATGAAGGGCTCGACGGCTCCGTCGAGCACATGCTGCGGGTTGCCCGTCTCGTGGCCCGTGCGGTGGTCCTTCACGCGGTTGTCGTAGAAGACATACGAGCGGATCTGGTTGCCCCAGTCGCGCGAGACCTTGCCGCCCGTGGCGGCGGTCAGTTCGGCGGCGCGGCGCTCCTCCTCGAGCTGCTCGAGCTTCGCCTGCAGCACCGCCAGCGCCTGCGCCGTGTTCTGCGGCTGGTCGCGGTAGGTGCTGGCGACGACCTGGATGCCCGTCGGAAGGTGGGTGACGCGGATCGCGCTCGCGACCTTGTTCACATTCTGGCCGCCGGGGCCCGAGGCGCGCACGAAGGCCACGATCTCGAGGTCCTTGTCGGGGATCACGAGGTCGTTCTGCTCGAACTCGGGCGTGACATCGACGGTGGCGAAGCTGGTCTGCCGCTTGCCTTCGGCGTTGAACGGGCTGACGCGCGCCAGGCGGTGCGTGCCGCGCTCGCAGTTCATGTACCCGTACGCATACGGGCCGATCACGCGGTACGAGACCTCGCTCACCCCCGCCTCGGCTCCGGGCGAGCGGCTGATCTCCTCGATCTTCCAGCCCATCTGCTGGAAGTAGTAGAGGTACATGCGCTCGAGCATGCTCGCCCAGTCCTCGGCCTCGGCGCCGCCCGCGCCCGCCTGGATGGCCACGAAGCAGTTGCGGTGGTCGTGCTTGCCCGACAGCAGCGACTGCTGCTCGATCTTCGCCATCTTCGACTGCAGGCCGAAGAGCGTCTCGTCGATCTCGGCCAGCATGTCGGCGTCGCCCGCCTCCTTGGCGAGCTCGTAGCCGACCTTCGAGTCCTCGAGCAGGCGGATCGCCTCCTCGAGCGGCTCGACCTGCGCGCGCACCACCTTGCTCTCGGCGATGATCTTCTGCGCCTGCTTGGGGTCGTTCCAGAACTCGGAGGCGTTCATGCGGTCGTTGAAGGCGGACCGCTCCGCCATCTTCTGGTCGTAGTTAAAGAGAGTCGCGGAGGGTCGTGATCCGCGCCTCCAGCTCGTCGATCACCGGCTGATGAGCGTCGTAGTGCATGGGGCGGAAAGTGTAGCGGGGAAGGGGTTCGCACGCGCCCTGCAAATCACTACGATCCGCGCCATGTCGTCCGCGAGCGCCTCGGTGCAGCCTTTGCCCGGTTCCGCCATGCAGCCCCAAGAACCAACGCCAGCGCCCATGTTCGTGTCGAGCCGCATCGCCCAGATGGCCGAGAGCGCCACGCTCGCCGTCAGTGCGAAGGCCGCGGCCGCCCGCGCCAAGGGCCACGATGTGATCGCCTTCGCGATGGGCGAGCCCGACTTCGACACGCCCGCCAACATCAAGGCCGTGGCGATTCGCGCGCTCGAGGCGGGCATGACCAAGTACGCGCCCACCCCGGGCGACAAGGCCGCGCGCGAGGCGATCGCCCGCAAGCTCACGATTGAGAACGGCGTCGAGACCTCGTTCGACGAGGTGACCGTCACGGTCGGTGCCAAGCACGCGATCTACATGGCCCTGCAGGCGATCGTCGAGCCGGGCCGCGGCGACGAGGTGCTGCTGCCGACGCCTGCGTGGGTGTCGTACAAGTCGCTCATCGAGCTCGCGGGCGCGAAGTGCGTCGAGGTTCCGGGCGCGGTGTCGAACGGCTTCCGCATCATGCCCGACCAGCTCGCGGCCGCGATCACGCCGCGCACGGTGGGCATCATGTGGAACTCGCCGTCGAACCCCTGCGGAACCGCGTACCCCGCGGCCGAGGTGCGTGCGCTCTGCGATGTGCTGGCCATGCACCCGCGCATCGCGGTGATCAGCGACGAGATCTACGAGAAGCTGATCTACCCCGAGGTCTCGCCCGGGCTTTCGCACATGTCGCCCGGCGCCCACCCCGCGCTGCGCGGCCGCACGATCACCGTGAACGGCATGAGCAAGAGCTACGCGATGACCGGCTGGCGCATCGGCTACATGGCCGCGCCGAAGGCGATGGCGAAGGAGCTGATCAAGCTGCAGGGGCAGATGACGAACTCGATCCCGAGCTTCTTCTACCCCGCGGTCGTCGAGGCGCTGACCAACAGCGCGGCGGGCGTCGAGGCGATGCGCGCGCGTTTCGCCGCGCGCGCGACGCTCATCAAGCGCGAGCTCGACGCGGTGCCCGGATTCGTCACCGTGGCGCCGAACGCGGCCTTCTACGCGTTCCCCGATGTCTCTGCCCACTTCGGCAAGACCACGCCCGCGGGCACCCGCATCGCGGGCGCGCAGTCGTTCGCCGACGCGCTGCTCGACGAGGCGCATGTCGCGGTCGTTCCCGGCGAGGACTTCGGCGCCTGCGCGCGCGGCCACATCCGCTTCTCGTTCGCGTGCGGCGACGAGGCGATCGTGAAGGGCATCGCGCGCCTGCGCGACTGGGTGCGTTCGCTTCGGTAGCGTTCAGTTGCTCGGGCAGGCTCCCCACGCGCCGAGCAGGAGCGCAAGGTCGGCCGCGCCGATCAGGCCGTCGGCGTTCAGGTCGTACTCGGGGTTCGTGCCGCCCCACGCGCCGAGGATCAGCGCCAGGTCGGCCGCGCCCGTCTGGCCGTCGTTGTTGAGGTCGGTGGGGCAGCTGTCGATCAGCGACTCGCACGAGTCGGGCACGCCGTTGCCGTTGACATCGGGCACCTGTCCCGCAGCGATCTGGCAGCTGTCGAGCACGCCGTTCGCGTCGCAGTCGGCGGGCCGTGCGCCCGCGTAGAGCAGGTCGGCCTCGATCCAGCTTCCGCCCGGGCAGAGCGCCGGGTTCACCGCGCTCGAGGGCGTCATGTCGAGCCGCCAGGTTCCGTCGGCGCCGATGCCGTCGTTGAACTCGTCGGCCGTCAGCGTGATCACGGTCCATGGCAGCGTGACGCAGTCGGCGGAGCCCGCGAGCACCTCGCGCGCGAACATCGTGCCGCAGGTCAGCCGCACCGACTCGAGCGCGCCGCTGAAGTCGCCCTTCGCGCGCACGCGCAGGCGCACGGGCTCGACGGCGGGCACGGCGTTGAGAATCGCATAGGTCTTCGGCGAGCCGAAGCCGATCGGCGAAAGCGCTCCCGAGGCGACCGACACCGTGATCTGCTTCTCGCACTCGTCGCCGAGTCCGTTGCCGTTGCAGTCCTCGCCGTTGCCGAGCTGGAAGTCCCAGCAGTCGTGGAAGCCGTTGCCGTTGCAGTCGTGCCACGGCACCTCGGCGCCGTCGATCGTTCCGTTCGCATCGCAGTCGCCACGCGACACCGTGGCGGTGAACTCGAACCCCGCGGCCACCACGGTGTACGGCGCCGCGCCTGGGGCGAAGTCGCGCTGCGTGCCGCCGTTGCTGCCCCATTGAACGAGCGAGCCATCGGACTTGAGCGCCACGCTGTGGCCCGATCCTGCCGCGACCGCGACCACGCCCGTCAGCCCGGGCGGCACGCTGCACTGTCCGGTTCCGTTGAAGCCCCAGCAGACGACGGTGCCGTCGGACTTGACGGCGACGACATGGCTTGCACCCGCCGCGGCCTTGGTCAGGCCCGTGAGCCCCGCGGGATGCGTCGGCGCGGCGCCCCACGAGACGGCGGTGCCGTCGCCGCGAATCGCGAGCGAGTACTCCTCCGCCGCCGAGACGAACGCACAGCCCGTGAGGCCGGCCGGCACGGTGGACTGGCCCGCCGAGTTCCAGCCCCAGCACTGCACGGTGCCGTCCGACTTTCGCGCGATCGCGTGCGCGCGGCCTGCGTCGATCTGCACGACGCCCGTCAGGCCCGCGGGCGGATTCGTCCAGGAATTGCCCCACGACACGATCGTTCCATCCGAGCGGAGCGCCATCGACGAGAACGAGCTCGCCGCCACGGCGACCACGCTGTTCAGCGTGCTCGGCACCACGCACTGCGCTTCGATGTTGTTGCCCCACGCCCACACCGTTCCGTCGTCGCGCAGGGCGACGCAGTGGTAGCCCGTCGCGGCGATGTCGAGCGACTTGATGTAGCCGAGGTAGGTGGGCACCGCCGCCTGGCCGAAGTCGTTCACGCCGCGCACGGCCGCGGCGCCGAGGTCGGGCGCGATCGTGAAGCTCAGGTTGAGCACGGCGCTGCCCGTCGCCGCGTTGTATCCGCCGACGCGGATGTAGACATAGCCCGCCTGCACCGACAGGTTGTCGATCTTCGACTGGTAGCCCGCCGAAGGATTGCAGCTGTCGTCGTCGCAGGCGATCCGCGTCAGCGATCCGCAGTTCCCCTGGTACACCACGAGCGAGGTGTCGAAGTTCGAACCGCACAGCGAGATCGACATCTTCCCTGATGCGGGAGCCGCGAAGCGCCACCACGCGTCCTTCGATCCGTTCCACGACAGAAAGATGCAGCCGAGGTTGGCGGGCGGATCCGCCGAGGGCGTCATGGTGCCCGTGTCGACCGCGGGATTCGCTCCGACGACGGCGATGAGTGGGTCGCTGCATTCGTCGCCCGTCACGGCGTGCGAAGGCGCGGCCAGAAGGGCTGCGAGCGACGAGATCACGGCGGCGAGCGCTGGGCGCATGCGGGTCTCCAGGGGGTGAGGACTTCCGACCGCGCGACGGTACCAACACCTTGCCGCGGAACGAAGGCCCATCCTCAGGAGCGCCGCCCCGGGTCGAGCCCTCACTGAATTCGCTGAAAATCGGCGCGGCCCGCCCCTATGGCGATGCGGCTATCGGCCCGACGGCGGACGCTTGATCTGGCTCGCGGGGCGCTCGGGCAGCGGCTCCGCCTTGCGCTGGGCGAACATCCAGGTCAGCACGCCGCCATCCTCGAAGCGGTAGGCGGGCGTCCATGAGTCGTGGCCGACCTTGTCGTACTCGCGGTACATGGGGTTCGGCTTGCGCTTCGGCATCGGGCTTGGCGCGTCGGCGGTTCCGCGCGACTTCTCGATCTCGGCCGCGGCGCGGGCGGCGCTGGCGGCGGCGATCGCATCGCGCATCGTGCGCGACAGCGCCACGGGAACCACAGGGTCGTCGGCGCCATGCACGATGTAGAACGGGATCCCCGCCACCGTTTCGGCGGTGCCCGGGTCGCCGCCGCCGCAGATCGGAACGACCGCGGCGAACAGCTCGGGCCTGCGCGCCGCGAGGTCGAACGCGCCGAATCCGCCCATCGAGAGCCCCGTCAGGTACACCTGCTTCGGGTCGACCGCCTTCGTCGCCATCACCTCGTCGATCGCCTGCATCACGGCGCGCATGGCGCGCGTCGGCTCGCGCGCGATCGACGGGCTCTCGCCCTTCTCGCGCATCGCCTTCAGGTCGATCGCCGACCACATCTCGCCCGCCGGGCACTGCATGGCAAGCACATAGCACGGCGCGCGGCGCTGGAAGTCCCGCGCGGCGCACGCCCCCGCGAAGTGCACCAGCTGCGCGCGGTTGTCGCTCCCGCGCTCGCCCGAACCGTGCAGGAACACGATCAGCGGCACGGGTGCGTTCGGGTTCCCGAGCGCGCCGAGGCGGTCGGCGAGCGGCTCGACCAGCCGGTAGCGGTACACGACGCCGGTCTTTCCTCCGTCGTCGGAAACGACCGTCTCGCCCGATGCGATCGCGCTCCATGGGTCGACGGGCGCGGCCGCCGCCGGCGGATCGCCGTCCGCGGCAAGAGCGCCGCACAACGGCACGCAGCACGCGCAGAAGGCGAGCAGGAGGGTCGAGGTGGAATGCGCGATGGCCATGCGCGCAGCGTAGCGCGCGGGCAGGTCGAATCAGCCGCGCAGCGGCATGCCCGACATGTTCGCAGGCTGGATGCCGAGCGGCACGGGCTGCGGGCGAACCTCGTAGTTCGGCGTCAGCGCGATGTTGAGCGGCAGGCGCTTGCCCGTCGGGTCGCGGGGAACATTGTCCTCGTCGATGATGCGCTGGATCGCCATCACGCCCTCGATGAGCATCTCGGGCCGCGGCGGGCAGCCGGGCACATAGACATCGACGGGGATGTACTGGTCCACGCCCTGCACCACCGCGTAGGTGTCGAACACGCCGCCCGTCGACGCGCACGCGCCCATCGAGATCACCCACTTGGGCTCGGCCATCTGCATGTAGATGCGCTGCAGGACGGGCAGCGTCTTCACGCTCACGCGGCCCGCGACGATCAGAAGGTCGGCCTGGCGCGGCGAGAAGCGCATGACCTCGGCGCCGAAGCGGGCGAGGTCGAAGCGCGAGCACGCCGTCGCCATCAGCTCGATGCCGCAGCAGGCGGTCGCGAACGGAAGCGGCCACACGCTCGAGCGGCGCGCCCAGTTGATGACGCGGTTGAGCTGCGTGGTGACGACGCTGTCGGTGGGAAGCGCTGCTTCAAGGCCCATGGGACGCGCATGGTAGCGCGCTTGGCCGCGTGGCAAGGCCTGCAAAACAAGGCGCGCGCGCCAAAAAGGAACCCGGCGCACCGCATCCCCCATGGAACGGCGCGCCGTGTTCGGGTGCACAAGCGTGATGCGGCGGTCAGCCCAGGATCGAGCCGAGCTCCTCGCGGCGGTAGACCACCGTGTACAGGCGGTCGATCTTCATCATGCGGAAGAGATCGAGCAGGCTGCGGCTCGCGCCCGTCAGGTACGGCTTCATCTTGGCGGTGTTGGCGCGGTTGCGCAGGTCGACGCACATGCCGAGGCCCATGCTGGTCAGCATGGTCACGGCCGACATGTCGACGACGAGCGTGCTGCCCTTGGGCAGGTTCGCAGTCGCGATAGCCTCTGCGATCTCAGCCGAGATCACCGGCGCCTCGCGCTGCCCGATGGTGGGGCAGGTGATGCGGGCGTACAGACCCTTGGGGTAGCGCTCGATCGCCACATACTGGGCAAGCGCGTTCTCGCGGGTGGTGTCGCGGTTCGTGGTTGAGAGGTCGAAGAGGCTCATCAGCCTCGATGTCGGCCCGTGGCGGGGACGACTTCGGCCGCACATGCGAACCCAAGCGATTTTCTCGGGGTTGCCCGTCCAGATGGCCGCCTGCGCGGGTTATCCGAGCCGCGGAAGGAGGGAGATCGCCCGATTTGCCGCTCAGGACGGGTCGACGGCGCCCGCAGGCGATGGCGTGATCGAGGGCGTCGAAGATGACGAGGGCACGGGCTCGTCGGCCTCGAGCGCGGTCGGCACGAACGCAGCCCTCGCGGGAGCGTCGAACGCCGCATGGAACGAGGTCACGGCGTCGGGCACCGTCTCGATGCTCGGCACATGCGCGGGCGCAAGCCGCGAGAGGTCGACGGCGATGCTGCGGGTGTCGGTGGGCGCCAGCGCGTGGGCCACGCGTTCATGGGTGAAGGCGCGCTGGGCGCGCGCGGCGAAGTCGGCGAGCGCCTCGGAGAAGCCGCGCATGTCGTGCGCGAGCTCGTCGCGAATGCCCGCGGCGATCGCGTCCGAAACAAGCTGCACGCGGTCGTGGCTCGTTCCGTCGAGAAGCGGCGACCACTCGCGAATCTCGGCAAGCACCGCGTCGGCTCCCGACCGCGCGGCCTGCACCGCGTCGCAGGCCGTTGCGGCGCGATCGGCGCCATCGACCAGCTCGGTGGTGACGCGCTCGCCCTTGTCGACCAGCCACGCCAGGTCGTCGCGCAGGCGGCGAATGTCGCCCTGCGCCGATTCGCGCGCGGCCGCAAGTTCGTGCACCAGCATGCCGAGCGCCTCGCGCAGCGCCTGCGCGTCGCCCGTGCGCTGGGTCAGCGTCTCGAGGTGGCGCGCGGACTCGCTGGAAAGGCTGGCAAGCGCGCTGGCGGTGCGGCCCGCGCGCTCGGTCATGTCGGACATCTCCTCGAAGCGCGCGGCGATCGCCTCGGCGCGGGCCACCTGCTCGGCAAGTCCCCCCGCGCGGCGCCCGATCTCCTCGTCAAGCAGCGCGAGCGCGCGGTTCGCGGCCTCCTCGATGCGCTGCTCGACCTCTCGCACGCGATCGAAGCGCCACGAAAGCTCGCGCTCGACCCACTCGAGCTTCTCCTTCGCCACGCGCTCGGCAAGCGTCGACACGGCCGACTCGGTGATCGCGGAGCCGCCCTTCAGCACTTCCTCGGCGCGCGCAGCCGCGTGCTCGGCGCCGGCCGACGCCTTCTGGCTGCGCTCGACCTGCACATCGAATGCCTGCAGCATGCGCACACCAAGGCGCAGACGCTCCTCGAGCTCGACATTGGCGCGCGTGGCCGCGTCGGCCTGCAGCCGCTCGTTGGCAAGCTGCGTCTCGAGGCGGGCGATCGTCGACTCCGCGCGGCGGATCAGCTGCGCGAGGTGGGTCGGGCCGTGCGTGGGCTTCGATCCGGAGGCGGATCCCGAGGCCGATCCCGAGGCGGTTCCCTCGGCGGGCTCGGCCGCC